>CALMXW010000030.1 GCA_937871115.1 uncultured bacterium | reverse complement strand
CTTTGGTGAAGGATGAAGGTAATAGGATAATCTCACTCGACAATTACTTTACGGGTACGAAAGAAAATCACATCCCTGGCGTAGAGTATCTCCAAGGACATACGAAAAACATAGAGAAACTTGTCATGGTAAAGCCCGATCTCATCTATCACCTCGGGGAGTACGCGCGAGTAGAGGAGAGTTTCGATGATATTCCGCTTGTGTGGGATTTCAATGTGGCGGGCACGTTTGCGGTGCTTGAGTTTGCAAGATCGCGAGGGTCGAAGCTCGTGTACGCCGGCTCGAGTACGAAATTTGCCGATGGAGGACTCGGGCGCGACCAGAGCCCCTATGCGTGGACGAAAGCATCCAACACCGAGCTCGTGCGCAACTATGGCGACTGGTACGGACTTCCATACGCCATCAGTTATTTCTATAATGTATATGGGCCGCGCGAACGCTCAGATAAATACGGCACCCTGATTGAAATTTTTCGCCAGAAGTATCTTCGGGGCGAGTCACTCACCGTGCGACTTCCGGGTACACAGCGACGCAACTTTACGCATGTGGATGACATCGTTCGTGGACTTTTGTTTATCGGTGAGAGGGGAGAAGGCGATGAATACGGACTCGGAAGTGAAAAAGCATATTCTGTACTTGAAATCGCAGAAATGTTCGGGGGGAAAATAGAGATGCTTCCCGAACGAAAAGGCAACCGCATGAATGGCAAGGTAGATACTTCTCGGGCGCACAGTGAATTTGGTTGGAAGGCGGAACGGAGCATTAAAGATTATATCAGGGAGATTGTGGCGCGGGAGGCTTAAGTATTTTCATGGCGAAGCGGCGTCGGAGCCCGCCACTTGCGGGTAAAGACGTGAGACAGGGAAATACTTAAGCCTCTCGCACAGGTAAACTTATGAAAAAAATTCTTATTTTTTCGCTCGCTTATTACCCGAAACATGTCGGCGGGGCAGAAGTGGCAATAAAAGAAATTACGGATCGGATGAGCCCGGAAGATTTTGAATTTCATATGGTGTGTTTGCGTTTCGATTCGACCTTGCCCAAGGTAGAAAAGATTGGCAATGTTCTCGTGCACCGTATCGGGTTTGCAAAAAAGAATGCTAGTATGGGAGATCTCAGAAAATTTCCTCTCATTCTCAACAAGTATCTTTTTCAATTTTCTGCCACTCTCAAGGCGCTCGCGCTTCATAGGAAATATCACTATGATGCAACGTGGGCGATGATGGCGCATTCATGTGGTATCCCCGCGGGTATCTTTAAATCTTTTCATCCGGAAGTGAAATACATTCTCAATCTTCAAGAGGGTGATCCACCAGAGTATATTGAAAAAATTGCTCGCCCCGTGTGGCCACTTTTCAAACGCGCGTTTACAACTGCGGACGTTGTCCAGTCTCTTTCAACATTTCTTGCACAGTGGGCAAAACGAATGGGTTTTCGGGGAGAGTTAGTGATTATTCCGAATGCCGTAGATACAAAACACTTTGCGCAAGAATATTCGGGAGAAGAGATTCACGCATTGCAAGAAAAATTTGGAAAAGAGGAGGGTGATATTTTTATGATTACTACCTCGCGGCTTGTGCATAAAAACGCGGTAGATGATGTCGTTCGCGCACTCAAACACTTGCCTTCAAATATAAAATTCCTCGTACTGGGCATTGGTCCCGATGAAGGGATGCTTAGGAATCTCGCAAAGAGCGAGGGTGTAGAGGCGCGAGTAAAATTCTTGGGGCAAGTAAATCATACAGAGATGCCAAAGTATCTGCAGGCGAGTGATATTTTTATCAGGCCATCTCGCTCGGAGGGAATGGGTAATTCTTTTGTCGAAGCGTTTGTGGCAGGGATTCCGGTCATCGCTACCCAAGAAGGTGGTATTGCGGACTTTCTTTTTGATGCCGAGCGTAATCCCGATAAAGCACCAACGGGTTTTGCGGTAGAGAAAAATGCGCCGGAGCAGATCGCACAAGCGGTGAAGAAGATCCTCGGCAACCCTGAGAAGACTCGCGAGATAGTGGAGAACGCCAAAGCGCTTGCGTTTGAGAAGTATGACTGGGATCTGATTGCACAGGATATGCGCGAAAAGGTATTTGAGAAAGTGCTCAAGACAGGCTAGAATGACAGCATGAGAATCCTCATCGCCACACCGCTTTTTCCGCCCGATATTGGTGGCCCAGCCACGTATTCCAAGCTCCTTGTGGATGAATTGCCAAAGCGGGGAGTAGAGACTCGCCTGGTTTCTTATGGTGAGGTGCGGAAACTCCCTAAGGGCTTGTCCCATCTCGCATATTTTTTTCTCACGCTTTGGCGCTCACGTGGCTGTGATATTGTGTACGCACAAGACCCGGTATCGGTGGGGCTTCCTTCTGCTTGGGCGGCAAGAATTCTTCGAAAAAGATTTTTCCTGAAAGTGGTGGGGGATTTCGCTTGGGAGCAACACCAGATCAACAACGACTTCATTTCTCTTGAAGAATTCCAGACACGAGAGTTTGATAGAAAGACAAATCTACGAAAAAAAGTGGAGAGATGGGTCGCGAACTCAGCCGAAAAAATTATCGTACCGAGCGAATATCTCAAAAAAATTGTTTCAATGTGGCTTGTCCCGCGCGGAGTTGCGGGAAGGATTCCGCCAGAAAAAATTACTGTTATCTACAATGCATTCGATCCTGTAGAAATTTTGGAAGGAAAGGCAGAGATAAAGAGACAGCTGGGGCTCTCGGGCTCTGTCATCCTCACAGCCGGGCGCCTCGTGCCGTGGAAGGGGATTGATGCGCTCATCGATATCATGCCGGGTATTCTCAATTCTCGTCCGGAGACGAAGCTGGTCATTGTGGGAGAAGGGCCTGAAGAAAAAAGACTGCGTGATCTTGCCTCTCTCCCTCCACCGCGAAATGTGCTCTTTACGGGGCGGCTCTCACAAGCAGAATTGTACCGATACATAAAAGCGGCAGATGCTTTCGCCCTCAACTCTTCGTACGAAGGTTTTTCGCACCAGCTTCTTGAGGTGATGAGTATCGGTACGCCTATTGTCGCCTCAAGTGCGGGCGGCAATACTGAGCTTCTCGCAGACGGAGAGAATGGCTTTTTGGTGGAGCATAATGATAAAGCGGTATTGAAAGAGAGGATCCTTGCTTTGCTCGCTATTTCCGACGTATCTCAGAAGTTTTCCCGAGCAGGAAAAGAAACGGTGGCAGGATTTTCAAAAGAAAGAATGTTTAATGAGATTATTAAAATATTATTGTGAGCATCCAAAAAAATAATTTAAAAGTCCTGATGATCTCTACCGATCGAAATATTTTCGTAGAGGGGAGTGAGGCGCATACACGGATGCTTGAGTACGGTACTTTGGTAAAAGAACTTCACATTATTATTTTTGCAAAGCACTCTCTCGGCTTGAAAGAGATGAGCATGGGCGAAAATATTTTTCTCTACCCGACCAATTCTCGCAGTCGTATGGGCTACATACAAGATGCCATAAAAATAGTGCAAAGGCAGAAACTTGGGGTAGATATTGTTACCACACAAGATCCGTTTGAAACCGGTCTTGCCGGATATTTTGTATCGAAGAAAATTGTTGCCCCACTCCATCTCCAAATACACACAGACTTTCTTGATCCATATTTTACCAAGCATTCTTTTCTTAATGTAGTAAGAATTCGTATAGCAAAGTTTTTGTTGCCCAAAGCTCGTGGGGGAATCCGTGTGGTTTCCGAGCGTATCAAGAGTTCTATTCACGATAACTTCCAATTTCCTTTTTCGGTATTCCCGCGTATCGACGTACTGCCTGTCTTTGTCGATACGGAGAAGTTTCAAAACGGAATGCCTTCTTTTGATCTTCATGAAAAATATCCGCAATTCAACCACACCATACTGATGGTCTCTCGGCTTGAGCCAGAAAAAAATATTTCATTCGCTCTTCATCTCCTCGCTCGTACCCCTTCTTCGCCAGGCTCTGTGTGCGGGATGGTCATCGTGGGTGATGGGGGAGAGAGGAAGAAACTTGAGGCCGAGGCAAAAAAATTCGGTGTCAGTGACCGTGTGATTTTCGAAGGCCCGCAGAGTGATTTGGTTTCGTATTATAAAACCGCCGATCTTTTCTTGCTTACTTCAGATTATGAAGGCTATGGGCGTACGCTCATCGAAGCCGCCGCCGCAGGGTGCCCGGTACTTTCTTTCGACGTTGGTGTCGCGCGAGAAATACTAAACTACTGGAATGGCTCTGTATGTCCGGCAGGAGATGAGGAGTGTATGAAGCGCAATATTTCACAATGGGCTGATGAGCCTGGGCTCGCCGACAGCCTGCGAATCTCTGCTCGAGGAGCGGTAAAAAATATCCCGAGAGAAACAAAAGAATCATATCTTTTGAAATACCAAAAAATGTGGGAAGCCGCCGTGCTTGGCGAGTAGGTATTTTCTTGTTATCGTACTCCCATGCTTTTCACCAACATCAAGACCGAGGAAGACCTCGAGAAATTGAAAAAACGCCTGACCCGCGACGAGGTTCTTCAGGCGCGCATTCTTAAAATCCGCAAGAATATGAAGTATGCCCGGAGGGGAGTGGCCGGTGCCATGTCTACCCACGCGGAGCTCGCCGCACTGTATCGCGATATGGTGGAAAAGGGAGAGGAAGAGCCAAACCGCACCGTCGAGCTTCTTTTGCGAAAAATAAAAACGAAGAGCAATTCGGGTGTGGCGGTAATATCGCTTCTCACGATGCCGTACCCTTGCCCCGGCCGATGTACGTATTGCCCAACGGAAGAAAACATGCCGAAGAGCTATCTCTCCAAAGAGCCCGCGGCGGCACGAGCGCTTGCAAACGATTTTGATCCGCGCCGACAAATCTTTTCGCGCCTCGAGTCGCTCATTACCAACGGCCATCCGGTGGAAAAAATCGAAATGATTATCATCGGCGGAACATGGAGCTTTTATCATCCCACGTATCAGGAGTGGTTTATTAAAGAATGTTTCCGGGCGTGTAATGAATTTAATTATAGCGCGGTGGGCGGTTTGTCTGCCTCGCGTCTTTACCCGCAAGCGGGCTCCGACG
>CALMXW010000029.1 GCA_937871115.1 uncultured bacterium | reverse complement strand
TTGAGGAGATCTTTGAACTTTTCTCCAACGTCTTCTGTCCCAGCAGAGAAGGTTTGTCCCAGTGCCGCAAATGGTGACATGAGCGCAGAGGTCTTCTCCTTGTCCGGGTCGGTACTTTTTGGAAGGACGTACCAAGAGACAAGAATTATCCCAGTAATCGAAAGCGACAAGAGGAATGCTACTCCTCGGCGTGCTTCTTCTGGTTGTTGGCGAAGATGTTCAATGTGTTTCCACATGGCTTCTATTTTTTATTTACTGCGGTGAAAGGACAACAATCTCTCCTTCTTTCCCTTCGACATCTTTCTTTTTGATCGTCAGTTTGTCGAGTGCTTCTATCTTCTCTGATCCACCTTCCTTTAAAAACGTCTTTAAAGCCCCCTCGCCACCGGCTCCCTCGTAATGCATAGGGATAATAATCTTCGCATCGAGGCTTATTGCGAGCTTGTACGCTTCCGGCGCTTCGAGGACATCGCCACCGCCAATCGGGATGAAGAGCACGTGTATTCCCTCCATGTGCTCTTTTGCTTCAGGAGGAAGCGTCGCATTACCCAATGCACCCAAGAAACAAATCTTCATATCTTCGAGAGTGAGAATATAGACAGTGTTGTGAGTCTCCTCTTTGTCGTAATTGGTCTTCGTACCAAAGCCGCGGATGAACACCCCTTTCGTCTCGTATTCTCCGGGGTTGATGATAGTGAAAGGATTTTTCCCGCCGTGAGAGAGATTTTCTACAGAAGAAAAATCTTCGTGCGGGAGGGTTACAAAGCCGATGTCTGCGCCAAACCGGGTAGTCTTGGAGGCGCCTTTTCCGCCACGGGGATTGAACCCAATGACCAAGTCTCCAAACTGAACCTTGAAGAACTCAAGGCCGTAATACGTAATAATCATGGCTGTAGTATACCAAACCGCGAGAAGAATTCAAAGGAAAACTCTGAATATCTCCTACATTCGCTCGAGCACTGGCATGCCAAGCACGGTAAGCCCGTTTTCGAGCACCTGGGCCGTAGCTTGGGTGAGGAGGAGGCGGTAAGGCGACTCGGTGACGCCGATGATCTGGCTATTTCCATAGTATGAGTTAAACGCGGCCGCAAGCTCGAGCAAGTAGGTGACGAGATAATGTGGCTCATACTCGAGAGCAGATTTCTCGAGAACCTCGGGGAATCTTTCGAAGAGGAGTTTCTCTAAAGCGCTCCCCTCAAACACCGCATTTTCAGCACTTGGCGCGACACCCTGCTCGGCAGCTTTGTGAAGCACGGATTTCGCACGCGTAATAGTGTATTGCAAGTACGGCCCCGAATCGCCCTCAAACGAAAGTGATTTCTCAAAGTCAAAAATGATATCCTTTCCTGTCGCCTGACGGAGAATAGAAAACTTGATCGCGCCGATGGCTACTTTTTCCGCAATTTCCTTTTTCTCTTCCTCAGAGAATTCACGCTCGGCGATTTTCTCCTGTACCATGCCTTCCACTTGCGCGATGAGCGACTCGGCAGTGATGACATCGCCCGTGCGTGAAGACATTTTTCCCGTCGGAAGGCGGAGCATGCCGTGCGAGCGGTGAAAAGTTTTCTTCGCCAAGTCGGGAAAGATCTGCTCGAGCGCCGCGTGTACGACTTTGAAATAATCGTTCACTTCGTTTCCGGTAATGACCACCGAGAGGTCGTAGGGATATTTTTCGTACTTCACCGGTGCGAGGCCGAGCTCTTTCGCTTCGTAGGTCGGCAAGTCTTCGGAGTTTATAAATACCCGCGTGTGAAGCCCATAGCGCTCGCCAGGAAAGATTATTGCGCCACCGGTACCCTTTTCAAAGATGCCTTCACCGAGCCTCTCCAAGACGAGCTTTTTCCCCACCACTCCCGTCTCGCTCTCGAAAAAGTAATAATCAAACTTCGTGCCGAGCTTTTTATAGATGGTTTCAAAGTAGTCGAGAGAAATTTTTCTTCCCGTTTCGTAAATAGTATTTATTTCTTCATCGCTTTTATCGTAAATCTTTTTATTGATTTCTTGAATTTCTTTCTTTGCATTCTCGTCATCTTCGTACGCTCTTGCGCCGAGAGCATATGCCTGACCCAAATCTCCGACGGTTTCAGATTGAGAATTTCCAGAATTTTTAATCCCCCAAAGAGTTTTTGCCACATGCATCCCCGCATCGCCCTGGTAGCAAGCGCGTTTTGTTTCCGCACCGCTCCATTCGATAAGCCGTGAGATGGACTCGCCGATGGTGTTTGCCATGAGGTGCCCGATGTGAAATTCTTTAAACGGATTTGGGTCGGTGTATTCGATAATGGCTTTTTTGCCCGAGAGCATTTCGCTCCGGCCATATTTCTCCCCCGCCTCAACAATCTCGCCGACGTTTGCGAGGAAAACTTCCGGCTTGAGGTAGAAATTTATAAACCCTGGCCCCGCGACTTCTATCTTTTCCACATACTCCATTACGCCCGGAGCCTGCTCGAGTTTTTCTTTCAGCTCATCACTCACCTTTTTTTTAGGACTCATAAGAGAAGACTCAGGAGTTCCCAAGAGAAAGTTGCCTGGAATTGAATTTAGTCTTCCAAGAGTGTTTTCTATAGGGTCACCCCAGTGATGAGAAAATGTAACGCCGAAGATGTTCTCCATGTTAGTTGGCAAGTTCTTTTTCTAGCATTCCAAAAATATAACCTTGCTCAACTGCCCAGAGAAAGTACAATTCAATTAGTTGTATTGATTGAAATTTAGAGGAGAGCAAAGA
>CALMXW010000028.1 GCA_937871115.1 uncultured bacterium | reverse complement strand
TACCAACGAAGACACACTCATCGAGCTCTCCCGCCGTCTTGATCTTTCTCGCGGGAAGAAGTAGGAGGCTGGTTGTGCTATTTCAAAACTTTGCTACAGTGAAAGTATGAACAAAGACTTTTCACATTTTAAAAAGCTACTCGAGGAGGAAGAGACACGGCTCGAAAGCGAGCTCGGCGACGTGGGGCGAAAGGTACCGGGGACTTCTAACGATTGGGAAGCTACCGTGGAAGAGGGAGTCATCCTCGACGAAGCGGATCCGCTCGACCGCGCGGACAATATCGAAGAATTTTCCGGACGCATCGCGATAGAGACCGAGCTCGAAGCGCGGCTCATTGAAGTGAAGAATGCAAAACAAAAAATCGAAGATGGCACGTATGGTGTGTGCAGTGTTTGCGGAGAGGAGATTGAAGAAGATAGGCTCGGTGCCAACCCAGCGGCCGCGACTTGCAAGAAGCACATGAACGGGTAGAAAGTTATGCGACACGGTGCCATTATTCCAAATGAACGAATTGAGAGTAGAATTTTCTTTATTCGTGGAAAGAAAGTTATGTTTGACCGTGATCTTGCATGGTTATACGGAGTTTCAACAAAAGTACTTAACCAAGCAGTGAAACGAAACACAAAACGTTTTCCGGACGATGACTTTATGTTTCAGCTCACAAAAGTTGAATTTGGTATGTGGAGGTCACAAATTGTGACCTCCACGGGTGACGCAAGGGGCCTCCGGTACGCACCATTCGTTTTCACCGAACAAGGAATTGCCATGCTTTCAAGTGTTCTTAATAGCGAGCGAGCTATACAAGTAAATATCCAAATTATCAAAACGTTTACTCGCTTGCGTCAGCTTATTGCCACCAACAAAGAAATTTTGGAAAAAGTAGAGAAGATGGAAAGGAAGTACGACGCGCAGTTTAAGATTGTATTTGACACACTTCGAAAACTCCTCGCTCCACCTGAAGAGCCGAGAGAATATAAAATCGGATTTGGGAGAGAATAGGGTTGGTCCTGTTTCGAAATATCATTAACTATTCATGCGCAAGTAGCTTCAATTATTCCTTGCCTACCCCAAGGCATCTCACGGTAGATAAGATGGGTAGAAAATATTTATTACGAAAAAGGTGTTTATCGTTGTCTTTATCTTGTGTGACTAAAAGTTTTGGGACTTTTTCTTGCAAAAAGTGTGCGAACGGGTAGAATGTTTTTTATTACACTATGGGATTTGCACGCTGTTATTCTGCGCAGACGGTGGGGATCGAAGCGCATATTGTTTCTGTAGAGGTGGACACCTTGCGCGGGCTCCACTCTTTTTCAATTGTGGGGTTGCCCGACCAGGCGGTAGGCGAGTCGAAGGATCGCATTTCTTCCGCGATAAAAAATTCCGGTTTTGATTCGCCGAAACAGAAGAACCAAAAAGTGGTCGTGTCTCTCGCACCGGCAAACTTGAAAAAAGAGGGGACGATTTATGATCTCCCTGCCGCCCTCGCGTATCTTCTTGCCACGGATGAAATAGATTTTAATACAGAGAAGAAGATGTTTCTCGGCGAGCTCTCACTCAATGGCGAATTGCGCGGAGTGAAGGGTGCGCTCGTAATTACACAGAAAGCGAAGGAACAAGGATTTGAAGAAATATTTTTACCGAAAGAAAATGTGGCCGAAGCAGCACTCGTTTCGGGGATTAGGGTATTTGGCTGCAAAAGCCTTGAAGAAGTTATCGAGCATTTGGATGAGAAAACAAAGACAGATGAAGAGGGTAAAAAAGTGAAACCAAAATCTGGTACAAAACTTTCACCTGAGAAACAGACAGAAATAGAGATTGAAGAAAATATTTACGAATACGGCTTTGAGGATGTGCGTGGACAAGAGAGTGCGAAGCGCGGGCTCGAGATCGCGGCTGCGGGTGGGCACAATGCGCTCATGTTTGGCCCGCCGGGCACGGGGAAGACGATGCTCGCAACTGCCTTAGCCGGTATTCTTCCGCCACTTTCGTTTGAGGAGGCAGTTGAAGTAACTGCCATTCACTCCATCGCCGGGGTGTTACGAGAGACACTCATTACCAACCCACCCATTCGCGCACCCCACCATACCTCCTCCTATGTTGCACTCGTCGGAGGCGGAAACGTGCTGCGCCCTGGCGAAGTAACGCTCGCACATCGCGGGGTACTTTTTCTCGATGAATTTCCAGAGTTTGATAGACGCGCTATTGAAGCACTGCGTGAGCCCTTGGAGAATCGCTCCATCACGGTCTCTCGCGCAGCGGGCTCCGCCACATTCCCTGCAAACATTATGCTCATTGCTGCGATGAATCCGCCGGGATCAAATGCCGACCCGCGAGAGATTGCGCGATTTCAGAAAAAACTTTCAGGTGCCATCATCGACCGCATCGACTTATGGATTGAAGTTCCGAATGTCCCACACGAAAAACTCGGCAAAAGGGGGAGCGGGGAATTATCCGAAGTGGTTCGAAAGCGAATAG
>CALMXW010000027.1 GCA_937871115.1 uncultured bacterium | reverse complement strand
CTCGCGGTACCTTGCGGCACTCCGGTTTTCAAGACCGGTGCACTAAACCACTATGCGACTCCTCCAAAATCCAGCCGGGCTGAATTTCCTGCATACTAGCATTTTTTTAAAATTTTCTCTAGCATTAGAGTATGACCAGATTTTTAGGGGTAGATTATGGCACAAAGTATGTGGGACTCGCCATCTCGGACGAGGGCGGGGAGATGGCTTTTCCGCTCGCCGCTCTGGCGAATACTAAGAAGCTTCTCGACGAGATTGTGAAGATTTGCGGGGAGAAAGGGGTGGGGGAGATTGTGCTCGGCGAGTCGCGCGACTTCCAAGGAGGGGCAAATCCGGTGCAGGAGAAAATCGCCGCGTTTAAAAAAGAGCTCGAAGCGACAACCAACCTTCCGGTACATTTCGAACCCGAGTTTCTCACGAGTGCGCAGGCGAGAAATCTCGGCGGAGCAGGAAATCATAGCGATGCTTCTGCCGCGGCGCTGATTTTGCAGGGTTATTTAGAGAGGAAACACAAACTCGGGAATAATTAAAATCCCCAAGTCCTCGGGTCTCCTCGCTTCGCTCGGCCAGACATTGGGGATTTTAATTATTCCCGAGTTTGTGGTAAAAAGAACACATGATCACCATAGACGACTTCAAAAAACTCGAAATACGTATCGGCGAAATTCTTTCAGCGGAAAAAGTGCCAGATACCGACAAGCTCCTCAAGCTCTCGGTGGCGATGGGCGAGGTGAATGCAGAGACGGGGCTAGAAGAGCCACGACAAATAGTCTCCGGTATTGCGGGGTATTTCCCCGACCCGTCACTCCTCATTGGGAAGAAATGTGCTTTTGCCGCCAACCTCGAGCCACGGGTTATTCGCGGGCTGGAATCGCGAGGAATGATTCTCGCCGTAAGCACTGAAGATGGAAAATTCTCTCTCCTCGAAACCCTCGGCGACATTCCTGCGGGGAGTACCGTGAAATAATATTCGTTTTTCAACATACTTTACTAGGGTTCTCGGCGAGAAATTTGCTATAATGATTTCATGATGCGTCGCGGACTCTTTTATAAATTTTTTCCAGTACCGAGACTTTTGGAAATGCCTTCCGTTGGGATGGATATTTCCGAAGTATCGCTTCGTTTTGTAGAGCTCATCCCGAAAGGGAAGGGTTTTGTCCTTGGAAAATATGGTGAATTTCCTATTCCGCCGGGGACGATTGCTGAAGGGGATATAAAAGATCCCGAGACTTTTCGCAACGTGCTCATGAAAGTAAAAAAAGAGGCGGGGCTCCACTTTGTCCGCGCTTCGCTCTCTGAGTCGCACGCCTATCTCGCCGACATGGAGATTGCTCGCGTGTCCCAAAAACAGCTTCGGGATTCTATCGAGCTTCAGCTGGAGGAGCATGTGCCACTCCCGGTCTCTGAAGTATTTTTTGATTACAATGTTGTGGAAGATATTCCGGGCAGTCCGAAGATGCAGGTGGGGGTGGCGGTAGTGCCCCAAGCGCCAGTACTCAAGTACATCGAAGCGTTTTCTTCTGCGGGGCTCACACTTCTCTCCCTCGAGGTAGATGCCGACGCTCTCGTGCGCGCCATCCTTCCGCCAAACACGACCGATACCGTGATGATCATCGAAATGGGTCGTGTGAAAGCCGGAGTGTATATTGTCACTGGTAAGGCGGTGCGGTTTACTTCAGAGATTGATATCGGCGCAAAGACTATCGCCCTTCGTCTCGAGAAAGAGCTTGGGGTAAGTAAAGAAAAAGCAAACGAGCTTCTCGCGGGGTGTTATGGCGATGGCACGGTGGCGGAGGAAGTGGTGCCAGTGCTTTACACTTTCTACAGCGAGATAAAGGACGAAATCGAAAAGCATTTTATGTACTGGAACAGTCGCCACGAGCGCGGTGCCAATGGTGAGCAGAGTACTATTGAGCGCGTCATCCTTGCCGGGTCGCAATCCTCCCTCGTCGGCCTCGGTGATTATCTCTCTTCGGGGCTTCGAAGGCATGTGGAGCTCGCCAATCCGTGGAACAATGTCTCTCCTTTTCATGAATACATTCCGGAGATCGGCTCGACGGACGCTCTCCGCTTCGCCACGGCCATCGGCCTCGCTCTGCATCCGTACGAAGTATTTGGATTTTTGTAAAAATATATGATCAACCTTCTTCCCGTCAGCGAAAAACAAAACATAGCGAAGATCTATCATCTTCGTGTTGCGGCGGTGTGTATGGCACTTGCTGCTGGGGTGCTCGTGGTGTCTCTCGTGGCCATGGTCCCTTCGTATCTTTCTGCAAAGACGAAATACGATAGCGCGGATGGGCTTTCAAAAATTGCAAAAGACCAGGCCACTTCTGCAAGTCAGGCAGACATGGAAAAAGTGGTTACGAGCGCAAACGAAAAGATTAGCGCACTGCAAGGAGTTTCTGATTCTGATTCCGTGCGAGAGCTCACGACCAAAATTCTCGCCGCAAAAGGTCCGCAGGTGCGACTCACGGGGCTCTCTTTTGACCTCGGTGCCTCGGTGGGCGCGAAGGGTGCTCAGAGCGCCAAAAAAATTTCTGTGCAGGGAGTATCACAGGGCAGAGAAGACCTTATCGCTTTTGTGGATGCTCTGAATACAGAAAAACAATTCACGTCTGTCGATCTTCCTATCTCAAACTTTGTGAAAGAAAAGAATATCGACTTTGCCATAAATATTACCCTCGCCCCCTAACATGATTTCTCGAGAAAAAAAGATTATTGTCACATTGTCCGTCGTCCTCTTGGCTTTGCTGGGTGCAAATTTTGGTTTGTTTTGGATGACGAAACAAAAAGTGAACGATACCTCGGCAGCTCTGCTTGAGCTCAAAAAAACAAGCGACCTTGAAACAAAAGCGCGGGCTCTGGGAGACTTGGTGAAGCAAACCGCATCAGAGCGCCAGGCTCTCGACGCTTACTTTGTCCAAAAAGAAAACTCCGTAAAGTTTATCGAGCAGATTGAGGGTTTGGGGAAACAGGCCGGCCTCTCTCTCACGGTGGCGAGTGTCACGGTGGCAAACAACGGGAAAGAGCTTCGAATGAATCTCGGGTCGAACGGAAGTTTTGATGACACCTTTTATTTCGTAACACTCCTTGAAACAATGCCGTATAAAACGCGCTTAGAGCAAGTGCATCTCCAAAAGAAAGATGATGTTTCTATCCCGGGTGTGGTGACGACTGCTTGGAGTGGAGATTTCGTATTGGTGCTCGAGAGTTTTGTCGGTTCAGCAACAAAACAATAAATTTATGATGAAAGTTTATCTCAAAATAAAAGGAAAGTGGAGCCATCTCTGGGACAGGGACACTTCTAAGGCCGAATTCAATCCGTATCGCGACTGGAAGTTTATTCTTTCAGGTGCACTCGCTGGGCTTTTGTTTGCCATTGTGTCCAATGTTTTCCTCTACTTTTATGTGCAGAGCGAGGACACAGTCACCGCAGATGTGCAAACAGATGGCCTCTCTCTCAATCAAAGTGGTCTTAATGCCGTACTGAAATCTTACGGAGCAAAAACAGATCGCTTCAACGCGCTCCTTTCAAACCGAACGGGAGAATTTGAAAGGGTTGCAGACCCTTCAATCTAAAGGTACAGTCTATACACACTGTCTATTCCTGCTCTCATAGTTCAATGGATAGAACAGGAGCCTTCTAAGCTCCTGATCCAGGTTCGATTCCTGGTGAGGGCACAACGAGTCGTGAGGAACCATAAAAGCTCCGTACCAGAGGACGGTCCTGGCGGGGGCAGAAGTAATACTCTACACGGGAATATATAAAACCTTGAGCATGTCGAGTCCGCGATGGGCTTGTACCGCGAGGCTGTTTTTTGTTTTTCCTGTGAGAATAGACATCTCTGAAAGTGAAAGTTCTTCCACGTATCTCATGCGCATGATTTTTTGGTATCTGAGTGGTAGAAGTTTTATAGAAAGCACGGCGGCCTTCCCGTCGAGTATATTTATCTGGCGCGCAGACTCATCTTCGGCGGGCTCAAAACCTTTTTCGAGGAGGATGTCGAGGGAGGTCGTCTTGTGTTTTCGGTATTGATCTATAATCAGGCCGTTTAAAACGTGGTAGAGAAATGCTTTCATCATGTGTATCTCCCCCCTTTTTACGAGATATATCCATGTTTTCACGAAGGTATCTTGCACCAAGTCTTCACTAATCGCTTTGTTGTGTACTTTGAAAAAAGCGTGCGCACCAAGTGCCTTGCCATAGTCGGTGTGGGCCAGAGTGAGGATACCTTGTAACTGTGTTTCTTTTTCTGAGGTCATACCATATATGCCGTCCGTGACGGCGTTTCATTACAACAATATGAGTGATGATAGAGTGTCTCTTTAAAGAGAGAGAATAATGATGCTTTTAGTCTACCACGCTTTGTGCTGTAAAGTAAGTGGCCATTGTAATGCTCTGCATGCAGTGACGGCATGTAGGGAAGAGAGGACAAAGAGGAGAGGAGGTCGAATACTTGTCTCTTTATCCAAATACTAAATTAATTTATCCTAAATAAAAAATATATGACTCGTAAAACAAAATTTCAAAAAGTTTCCCCTCGCCTTCTCATCGGCACTGGGTTCATCACGATGGCTGTCCTCGCCGCGACCACGCCTTCGTTTGCTCTCGCAGACACCATTTATCGCCAGCTTCAGGTGGGCTCGTCTGGATCTGATGTCTCTTCACTCCAGACATTTCTTGCAAAAGACGTCTCACTCTATCCCCAGGGCTTGGTGACGGGCTACTTTGGCTTCCTTACAAAATCTGCCGTCTCAAACTTCCAGTCACGCAACGGACTTGACCCAGTGGGCCGTGTCGGACCAAAGACCATCCCCATCCTCAATGCCCAAATGAATGGAGCGAGCTCCGGAGTGGATGTGAATGCTCCTATGATCACGAGTGTTACCATCAATACCACAAACACGACCGCTACATTTAACTGGAACACCAATGATCTTGCGCGAGGAAAAGTGTACTACAGCACCTCGCCTATTCAGCTCCGAAATACATTCGATGAGACGGGTGTCAACTTCGTCGAGCCGACGGTGACGGGTACCTTGGCAAATTACGACGGCGTCGCTCGAGTGTCACAAGCGGTCAGCATAAGTGGCCTCGCACCAGACACCACGTACTACTACTTGGTCGAAGCACTTGATGCTTCAAACAACGTGACGATAACGAGTCCTGCTTCTTTCCACACCACGCAATAACACGGGAAAGGTTGCAGGCAGAAAAATACACCATCGAACTTCGGTCCGGTGGTGTATTGCTGTTGAGGTCGGGCAGGGGGCTCTTCAAAACAAGCCTCACTAAATTC
>CALMXW010000026.1 GCA_937871115.1 uncultured bacterium | reverse complement strand
CTCCGTGTTGAAATATCTTTCATTCTTTTTATAAATATCGGTCACCTTGATAGCGAGCGGTGAATCGAGAAAAATAGGCACTTTAGGAATACGCCCGTGCTCGACGAGATCATTCATCTCAAAAAGAAGCTCTTGCGTCCGCTCTAGAGAAAACGCCGGGATCATGAGTACGCCGCCTTTCTTCACCGTCTCTTCAATGGCGTCTTCGAGAATCTCTTCGCGTTGGCCGCGGTCTTCGTGGTTTCGATCGCCATACACGCTCTCCATAAGGAGGTATGAAATATCCGTGCGGATTTCTGTGTCACGAAGAAATGGTGCGGGGGTATTGCCGAGGTCGCCGGTGAACATGATTTTCTTGCTTCCATACGCCACTTCCACCATGGCTGAGCCGAGGATATGCCCCGAGTCTCGCAGTGTGACTTTCAAATCATCACGCAAGGTGATTTCCTTTCCGTACTCAAGCGTCTCCCAAGACTTCATTGCATTGTGTATGTCGTCTTCAGTATATACGACTTCTTTGTGTTCGCGTTTTGCTTCTTTGTCGAGCACACCGAGGCTGTCATCAAGCATGACAAGTGCGAGGTCTTTTGTTGGTGGCGTAGAATATATTTTTCCGCGGAACCCCCGCTTCACAAGGCTCGGGATGCGACCCACATGATCGATGTGCGCATGGGTGACAAAAAGTACGTCGATAGCGGTGACATCGTAGGGAAAATCTTCACGATTTTCGTCTTCGCAAATTCGCGAGCCTTGGAAAAATCCGCAGTCCACCAGTATCTTCATACTCCCTTCCTCGCCAAGTGGAAGTGTTTCGAAAAGAAAATTTGAACCGGTCGGGTCTCCTACTCCACCGTGAAATGTCACCTTCGCCTTTTTTTCTGTGCTCATGTTGGTTGTTATTGAGGTATAAAATCTCGTCTGTATTTCCAGTAAAACGCCAAAAATATTTTCGTTCCCACATACCCTCCTACCATGTCATCAAAAAGATCCTTCGTTGTGTCAGTCCACCCAAACCAATACAACGTAAGCGCCCAATGCATAACAAGTTCAAAAATTTCCCACAAAATACCGACAACAAAAACAGAGAGGAGAATAGTTGTGTAAATTCTGTTCATCGAAATCTCCCCCTCTTTCGGGGAACGAAGAAAGAAAATGTAGGCAGAGAGGACGGCTATCGCGAGTCCTCCGAGCATGTGCATCGGTATGTCATACCACCAGAGATGGAAATAGAGCGAGTACTGAAAACCCAGAGCATGCAATATTGCAATAGAGGCAAAGAGTGTAAAAACACTGAGCTGGTATACACGAAGGGGAGAAAATATCGTAGCCATGGGCTCAATTATACACTGGGGCGTGCGCCGGCGCAAAACAAAAAAAGTCTTCCCATTGCGGAAAGACTTTTTTTAAGCCGATGCAATTGTTCTTAGCGAAGTGCTAAGTGGGTGCCCTGTGTACCGTCTGGACATTCATCCCCGGCGCAACTTCCAGGCTCCCTGATTTAGAATACCTAAGCAATTGCTATCGGCTTATCCTCACTATACGCTCACAACATTCGTTGTGCAAATCCTATTCATCAATTCCAAATCTCTTGTACGTATAGACCGGGCTTTTACCAAACCAGTATTTGATTTCGTGCGCTGCCTCTTCTTGTGTTTCAGATGCGTGAATAAGATTCATCACCGCGCGCTTCTCTTTGTTGGCGAGAGCAGGAGAATCTGCAGAATAATCGCCGCGGATCGTCCCCATGTCGGCCTGATACGGCATCGTCGGGCCAGCAATCTTTCGTACCATGTCGACAGCGTGCACGCCCTGCACCACCATGCGCACGAGCGGAGCGGAGATCATAAAATCGACAAGCCACTTTCGTACCTGTGGGCCGATGACCTCTGCTTTGTCGGTGCCGAGCTCCTTCTTCGCATCATACCCATACTTCGCGTATGTGGAGAGGGTTTTTTCTCCAAGGCGCGTAATCCACTGTTTATCTTTCGGGTAGTGCCCGTCGATCTGTTTTGCTGTCGGCTGGAACATTTCGAGTGCGACGATCTTTAAGTCACGCTGCTCGATACGCTTGATGATTTCACCAACGAGACCCTTGCGCACGCCGTCCGGCTTGATCATAACAAATGTTCGCTCTTCTTTCGGATGCTTCATAAAAATAATCTTATGCTTAAAAATGAATAATTCTCCAGAGAATGTGCGGGTACTATAACAGAAAATATGAAAAGTCGCAACAGAAAAGAAAAAGACCGGAGGAGAGCAAAGCTCAACCACATCCGGTCTGCGCCGCAATTCTACATAAGATTCCAGACAAGCATTCTGGAGGAGCATTGAATGCTCGCGGGTTACAACCTTACGCAGACTTCTCGGCAAAAGCACATATCCCTGTGCCGGTGAGGTAACCCTCGGGGGAATAAATCCCCTCACAAAAGCTCACTTTACTCTTGAGCACTTATGAGGAAATTCTTAATTTTGAGCAGAGACTAATCGCCGGTGCTATCTGTTTCCAAACAGCACCGGCAGAGAACTTACTTGTTCCTGTTGATATCCACGAATTCCATTCGTGAAAGGACAACACCAGATTTGTCGGTGTAATAAGCCCTCGGGGGAACAGTTCCCCCATTACCATGAAATATGACTGGATCCACCTCCCTGTGAAGATCTCTCTGGTCACATTCACGTGCTGGGATTATTCCGCTTTCGGGCGGACGTTGTTGACACATCTTCTCATCTCCTAATTCCATAAAAAAATCACTCCTTCTTTTTGTTATTGGAAGGAGCGCCTGTGGCGGTGTTGTAACGACATCACCACAGGCCTCCCTCTAATATCTTTCTTAAAAGAACACCCTCACTTGCCTTCATCCTATCAGATTTGACATATATTGTCAATATGTTCTCCTTTGGGTTACGGTGCGGTGTTTTGCGGCGTGTATGCGCTGGTGGTGGAAGCGGGAGCACTAGCACTCGCGGTGGCGTTGTATTTCGCCATAATCTCGGCCTCGATCTCTGCTCTATCGCGCCCGTAGCGAAGATGTGAGAGCTCCTTAATGTGGTCTGCGAGCTCTGGGTGGCCCTTTTGCGGAGCGAGCGTGGCGATACTAAACGGCTTCGACGGCAACCCACGCATGAGGAGCTTCGTATACGCGTTCCAGTTGGCGATTTTTATAATATCGGCCGCAGAAAAAGTCGGTTGGAATTGTTTTTCGAAAAATTCTGCATCTTCCGCCCCCACACGAAACACCGCCATTGAGCCCACATTACCAAAAACAGAATCGCGGATTTTTTCCTCCAGCTGACCAATAAACTGGTGCGCCATGTTGAGCGCGAGGCGATACTTTCTCGCTTCGGAGAGAATCGTCGAGATAGAGTCGGTGGTGACATTTTGAAACTCGTCGATGTAGAGATAAAAATCTGGAGGCGGCTCCCCTTTCCCCAGCACGTCCACACGCGAAAGTGCGGCCATGAGAATTTTCCCGACGAGCACGAGGCCCAAGAGATGCGAGTTAATGTCGCCCAGGCGCCCCTTGGCAAGATTGACCAAAAGGATTTTCCGCTCATCCATTATTTCTCGGAAGTTGAACGCCGAGTGCTCCTGCGCGACGATAGGCCGCATGATGTCGTTGGTGATGAACACGTCAAACTTGTTGGTGATGTACGGCACGAAGTTGGCGAGTGATTGCTCGCCGGTCGTCTTCTCTGCGTTTGTCCAAAATTGTTTGATGATCGGATTTTTACAATACAAAAGTTTCATCTCGCGGAAGCGCTTGTCTCCCATCACGCGGCCGATTTCAAGAAGCGTGTTACCACTCTCTGGATGCTCCATCACGAGAAGCGAAGCATTGCGGAAATACTGCTCAAATGCGGGGCCACCAGCGACTTTCATGTCGAAGAGTTTGTTGAAGATAGAGAGAAGCTCGTTGACGACAAAAGTTTTTTGCTCGGGAAAACGCGGGTCAAATTCGAGCATGTTGAGTCCCATCGGCCGCGCCATATGAGAAGGATCGAAGTAAATAACATCGTTCACTCGCTCTCTTGGAATGTTCGCCAGAATATCTTCGATGTCTGTGCCGTGCGGATCTATATAGCAGACGCCGTCGCCATTTTGGATATCTTGGATAATCATGTTCTTCAAGAGGACGGTCTTTCCTGTCCCTGTCTGACCGATGACGTAGAAATGTCTCACGCGATCTTCTTTTCCAAAGCGAATGTCTTTTCTCACTGCGCGGAAAACATTTTCCCCGAGAATAATCCCTTCTTCAGGTAGATCGAGCGGAGCCGGAGCCTGCGTAGCTTGCACTTCTTTGAGTTGTGGCTGGGCGGTCTTCTCTGTAGGAAAGTGACATACTGTCACGAGCTCTTGTATATTGAGCGGAAAACTTTCGTCGACAGAAAACAACCGGAATGAAAAATCGTGGAAAAGATGCTCCACTTTTCGAGAAGAGAGCTTGTGAAAGGCGATGCCGTTTCCTCGGCCATCTTCAAACTGGTGAAATGCCGATTCGAGCTCGCCGAGTATTTCTTCGGCCCGCGCACGGTTTGCTGCACTCGCAATGACGCGAATGTTTGTGTCAAAAATAGGCGATGCGATCTTCTCTTCTATCTTTTCAATAGCATCTTGGTTTCGTTCTTTTTCGCGTTGTTTCTTTTTTTCTCTCGCTTCTTTTTCTTTTGCCGCCGCCTCTTTCGGGTCAACAGGAGATGAGCTAAACACCGATCCGAGAATCCCCGCACCTTCCTTGAATACACCCTTCAAGATTTGCACCACTTCTCCATCATCATTCAGCACCTCCTTGAGAGATTCTCCGCGCTTGAGCTTTTCGAGAGAGTGTTTGTAGCGAGTAGTGAAGGTGTCTCCTACGGGAGAGATGAGAAATTGCACCGCGGCCCCCTCTCCGGCTTTTTCAAGTTTTGAAAATACATTGAGTACGACATTGAGCGGATCTTCGTGGAATTCTTTGTACGTCTTGAGTGGGAAAATGGGATTGCGAGAGGATCCAGCATATGCCCCGAGCGAAACCCCCTCGGCATTGAACACATTATAGTCATTGGGGGCTTCAAGAATTTTTGCCCCAGGAAAAAGTGCTAAAATTTGTTTTTCAAAAAGACCCTTCTTGCTGTCTGGAACAGCAACATACATCGTAATCTCATCTCCAATATGAGGAAGAGCAATTTCTATAGAGAAATAATTTTGAGCAGATCGCTTACTCACAGTAGGATCTATAGACATCATGCCGGAATAAAACTGCTCCATGGCACCAAGCAAATCTTCGATAGTTTTTTTCTGCTCTTCCCTCTCTGCGCCAGAAGGCAACGATACTTCAAACAACGTCATAGTAAGACCCTGTGAAAGAACCTCTGTTCCGCGACTTTTTGTGTCGGAGCCCTCAGTTTGCTTGATGTATTGCACAAGCATTCGATGAAAATCATCTTCGATATGCGGATTTTGCATTTCTTCCACAACAGAAAGAGCATTCATTACTCCGCGATCGACAAGTATTCCAAGAAGTTCTTCCATCTTCCGGTCGTGTGTCTCCGGTGCAAGATTTAAAACGATAGCGCCGATTTCTTCTTGTGGCATGGCATGCTCTGGCGCAAGTATTTCCTGTGCAGGCAAAGCGCGATATTCTGAAATCTTTTCTTCCACGGCGCGCTCGTAGTGCGGCGCTGCTTCTCCGGCATGCTCGAGTTCGTTTTCTCTCTTTTTAATTTCTTCACGGAGAAAAGCTATCTCTTCTTCTGGAGATGTAAATTTCGGAAAGCTATTCTGCATTTGATCCATACAAAGTATTATACCAAGGCATCATACAAAAACACAGGCGAGAGTGTTATTTACTCCCGCCTGTGTTTTTGTATTTTCGGTTCTTTCTCCCTACATCGCCTCCCGTGTCATCCTCCCTACCTGTCCCCAACCAGTGGTGAC
>CALMXW010000025.1 GCA_937871115.1 uncultured bacterium | reverse complement strand
TATGAGACGAGAGTAGGGGCTGGCTTCTCGGTGAAAAAATCGAGAGAAAAAACGCATAACAATGCTATTATAGCATGCGTAAAGAATTCTCTCTGTGGATTACACTCCGAGAATAACGGGAAGAATTATTGGGCGCTTTGCCGTCTGCTGGAAGAGGAAGCGGCCGGTTTGGTCGGTCACCACACCTTTCACGTACTCGAAGTTGATCGGATTTGTCCCCGCGATGGTATCTTCTATGGTTTTCTTGATGAGGAATCGCGCTTGGCGGAGAAGATCCTGCGACTCACGCAAGTATACGAAGCCACGCGAGATAATGTCGGGAGATTTTTTCAGTTTTCCAGTGTTGATATCCACCATGGCGACGACGATGAACATTCCGTCTTGCGCAAGCATCTGGCGGTCACGAATGACAACCTCCTGAATATCTCCGATAGAGAATCCATCTACCATCACCACATTCGATGGGGCTTTCTCTTTCAGCGGAACAATCTTCTGCCCTTCGTCTTGTATCTCGATCATCATACCGTTGTCCGGAATGACAATATTTTCTTCGGGGATACCGACAGACATCGCCACATCTGCATGTACACGAAGCATGTAGTGGTGTCCGTGAATCGGGATGAAGAATTTCGGATTTACCTGCGTGTGTATCCAAGCGAGCTCGTCGCGATTGGCGTGGCCGGAAGCATGCACTTCGGAAATACGATAGTGAATGATTTTGGCACCCTGGCGCGAAAGATTGTCTTTCACTTTCTGCACGCCGACTTCGTTGCCCGGAATAATAGAAGAGGAGAGGAGCACCGTATCGCCTTTGCGAATCTTGAAGTGCTTGTGGGTCAGATTGCCCATACGCATGAGTGCCGCAAACTCTTCTCCCTGAGACCCTGTCGCGATGACGACAATCTTGTCCGCCGGGTAATTCTCGAGCTCTTCCATCGGGATAAATGTCCCGTCCTTTGGCTTCAAGAGCTCTGCCATCTTTGCCACTTCGATGTTTGTCTTCATGCTTCGGCCTTCTACTAAAACTTTCTTTCCATATTTCTCGCACACTTCGACGATCTTGATGATGCGCTCTACTTGCGAGGAGAATGTGCCAATGATGAGCCGGCCAGAAACATTCTTTATGACTTCTTCGATATTCTCGATAACCACTCTTTCTGAGAGAGAAAATCCTGGGTTCTCCACATTCGTAGAGTCGGCGAGCAAAGCGAGTACCTTGCGGTCTTTAAACTTTGCGAATTCTGTCTGTTCCATTTGCGTCGGTACGCCTGCATCGTTGTCGACACGAAGGTCTCCGGTGTGCACGATGTCTCCATACGGCGTCTCGATAGCAATACCCATAGAGTCTGGGATGGCATGAGAGACTCCGAAGAATCGCACCCACATGTTTCCTACCTTCATGCGCATATCTTTTTCTATCACTTCAATGTTGAGCGGTGGCAAGTGTGCAAATTCCTCTTGGCGTTTCTGCACCATAAAGGTCGTAAACTGTCGGGAGTAGAGGGTCGGGTTGCCAATCTTCGGCATGATGTACGGCAATGCGCCAATGTGGTCGAGGTGTCCGTGCGTGATAAAAATAGCGCGGATTTTATCTTTGCGATCTTCGAGATACTGCGTGTTTGGGATAATATAGTCGATTCCCGGTGTTTCTTCATCACGAAACTGCAGTCCAGCATCGATAACAATGATGTCATCTTTCGTTTCAAAGGCGGTCATGTTCTTTCCAATTTCCTCCACACCTCCGAGCGGAATGATTCGGATGTTTCCCTCTTCCACTGGCGGGAGATTGAGCGATGAGCCGAGCCCTTCACGCGGAGAAGTGACACGTGCTACTGGGAGTGCGGGTCGCTTCGGTGAACGGCGAAAAGAAGAGGACGAACGCCCTGGTCTTCCGGCTCCGGCAGCGCGAGGAGACTTGCCCTGTGCGCCGGGAGCTTGTCCTCCGCCGCCATTCCTGCGACCACGATTGTGGGAGCGAGGATGGGCCGATGGAGCCTTCGGTGCGTGAGTGTGTGGGTGTGCTGGCTTTCCTGCCGCATCAGCAGGTGCATTCTCTCCAGGATTTATCGACTGGAGCACGGCGGCAAGACCGTTTCGTGGTGGAAACTTTTTGAAAGGCGGACGTTGCCCACCCTTCCGGCGAGATTCGCCATGAGGCTTGTTATTTTCTTCCTGCATATTACGTTATAGTTAGTAAATAATAGTTAAATTATTGTGCAAATATTTTCCAGACTCGTTCTGTCTCTTTATACCAATTGTATACTTGCGAAAACCGTTCCGAAGAATGGGTGATCGGCGGCAATGAGACACCTCCCATAGTTTTTGGCAAAACATACAAGAACTGCGGAGAGTAAAGGAATACTGCCGGCACATCGTTTCTAATTTCATTCTCAAAATCCCGATACATCTTTTGTCGCTCTTCCAGGTTTGTCGTCTCGCGCATTTTCTCAAGAAGCTTGTCTGTCTTTACGTTCGCATACAAGGCGATATTCAATCCAGGGTCAAGTCGTTGTGAAGAGTGCCAAAAAGCGTACGGGTCTGGGTCGCGGCCAACAATTTCTCCAAAAAGAAGCGCTTCATATTTTCTCGGCCGAATGATGTTTTGATTCAGATCACCCGCTTCAAAAATTTTCACCTCAACTTTTGCCCCGAGCGCTTCCCAATCCTGCTTCAAGCTGAGAGCTGCTGCTTTGAGCTCTGGCGAATCTGAAGTAGAAAGAGAAAAGGCCAATTGCTGAGTATCCTTCTTTCCTTTTTTCTCCCACACACCGTCTGCTTCGCTGTATGACCAGCCGGCGGATTGGAGAATGTGTTTGGCTTCTTCAATATTCGAAGAAGGAGTTGCTGTGGCGTTTGCTTCTTCGAGAGAAGCCTCATCACCTGCCCACCCGAGTGATCCGGGAGGAAATGGTCCCGAAACCGCTGTAGCCTCTCCATTGAGAATAGTGTTTATTATCTTATCCCTGTTGACTGATTTGTCAAGCGCCTTTCTCGCGGCGGTATCGATAAAAACTTCTTGATTTGCTTGGTCGAAGAAGACTCCAAACACACGAGGGAGTGGCGCTTTCTCTACCCTATCGCCTCTTTGCTGTATCTCTGGGATCCGATCCGAAGAAATGCTGCCAGCCGATTCAACTTCCCCTTTTTTGTATGCGGTAAAAAGATCACCTTCGCTTCCATAAAAACGAAGTCGTATTGTTTGTATGTGTGCTTTCCCCAAAGGAAAATCATCAAATGCTTGGAGATCGAAATATTCTGGGACACCTGATTCTAAAAGTTTTTCTTCTGAGATTTTATAGGGCCCTGTTCCTACAGGATGCATGTTGAGCGGACTCGCAGTAAATTCTTCTGCCGAAAGATTACTCCACAGATGTACTGGGAGAATGCCAAGCGTTGTATTTTCAAGAAAAGGCTCGTACGCACCTGAGAGCGTAAACTTGATGGTCTTTTCGTCTACCACCTCCACTGTCACACCGTCCCAATTTCCTCGGCTCGGGCTCCGTAGGTTGGAATCCTTCACTTTGTCGATGGTAAATTTCACGTCAGCAGATGTTACCGGCTTACCATCGTGCCACACAAGATTTGACTTGAGGACAAAGGTATACGTGCGGCCATCTTCGGAAAGCGTGTATGACTCGGCGAGGTCAGGGATGAGCGTCCCGTCTCCTGAAACGCGCATGAGACCAGAGTATACGAGCGAAGAGATGTCATCATCCGTATCTGATGCCGCGAGTACCGGGTTGATAAAACGCGGAGTACCCACAATCCCCTCCGTAAGGACGCCTCCATTGCTCGGAATATCTACGAGGAAGTGATCGTTGAGTGTCCAGAGAAAGCCAATGCCACCTATTAAACAGAAAGCGAGGAGGGAGAAGAAAATAGTCTTCTGGCGTTTTGAAAACGAATACACCGCGAGAAGGATATTCTCACGCGCAAAGGAAGGCCAGGGGCGAGACTTCCACTGCTTCTCCGCATCCTCAGAAACACTTTGTTCCTCTGAAGGGGAAAGCGATAAATCTTCTAATGTATCTTCTTGATTTTCCACAAAGAGAGTTACGAGTTTACCAACCAGAAAGTTTCCAGCTTGATAAAGCTTCTGCTATTTAAGCACAAGTACCGCGATCGAGAGCAGGGCAAAAAGCACTGCGATGATGATCGTCGTACGAAACATGATTTTCTCCGCTCCTCTACGAGTATAGGTGACAGCATTACCCGAATCGCCAAAGGCGGTACCGAGACCTGCTTCGCTTCGTTGCAAAAGTATGAGCACCACCAAAACTACCGAGAGTCCGGCCTGAATCCATGGGAGAAACTGTATAATTGACTGCATACTAGGCATTCTAGCAAAATCTGCCCCCGGGCGCAATGGAGCTTTCCACAGGCGAACCGAAAACAAAAACCGCACCAGTCACTGCCAGTACGGTCTTTGCTTTTAAATTTGAGTGAGAAATCTTTAGATCTTGAGACCTTCCATAGCGTCGTCTACGCTCTGCATGGCGCTTCTCTTTCCGCCGACAGGCTCATTGACCTTCAAAGTAACACGAGCATGGTTCTTCATGCCGACAACGCGAAGAAGGGATCGGATTGCCTGGGCGGTCTTGCCGCTGCGGCCAATGATCTTGCCCATATCTTCGGGCGATACGTCGAGGATGAGAAGAACTCCCATTTCGTCGACCGTGCGCTCCACCTTTACTGCGTCCGGATTATCAACCAAGCTTTTAACAACATATTCAAGAAATTCTTGATCGAGGTGTTTCTGCATTGTACTAAACTTATTTCTCTAATAAATCTTGCTGCCGACCTGACAGCTTATGTGTAAGTAATTTGATTGTATACTTAGTCACACTTTTTGTCAAGTGTCAAGCTGTGGGTAATCGTCTTTCTTATTCTGCAACTGCGACTTCCTCTTTCTTCTCTTCTACTACTTCTGGTTCTGCTACCGGCTCTTCTTTAATTTCTGCTGGTTCTGCCTTTTCTTCAGGCGCTTTCACTTCTTCCTTTTTTTCCTCTTCGACAACTTCTTTCTTTGGAGGAGTCTTCTTCGGAAGAACATTGATCTTCTTGCCTTCTATAACTTTCTCAGACACCAAAAGGTTGTGCACCGTGTTGGATGTTTGAGCCCCAACAGATATCCAGTGGAGAACACGGTCGTTTTTGAGGGCTGGCTTCCCTTTTCGTGCATCATAAGACCCGAGTATTTCAAGGACGCTACCGGTTTTCGCGGCGCGCTTTGAGTCGGTCAATATGATGCGAAATGATGGGTCGTTCTTCCTGCCCACTCGCTGTAATCGGATAATAAGCATAGGGATATACTAGCACAAAGGGTTTAGGAGTCAACCGCCTGCCACCCCCTGGCCCAGAGCCCCACCCGCAGAAGTATTGACTTCTCTTCTCGCTTCGCATAATATGGGGAACACTATGGGACGATACACAGGACCAAAAAAGAAGCGAATGCGCCGTTTTGGCCTCCTCCGTGAAGACGAGGGGCGTGGTCAGGCGCACGAGCGCAAACATATGAGCAAGAAGACCGACTACGGTATTCGCCTCGAAGAAAAGCAGAAGCTCAAGTTTCTCTATGGCGTTTCAGAGAAAGACCTCCGCCGCGGTATTACCGAGACGTCAAAATCTGCCGACCGTTCCGACGCTCTCCTCCGCTACCTCGAAACACGCCTCGACAACGTAATCTACCGCCTCGGTTTCTCCCCTACCCTCGCCCACGCTCGCCAGACAGTCAACCATGGCCACGTATCCCTCAATGGCCGCCGTATGAGCATCCCTTCTTACCATGTCACCCCAGGCGAACAGCTCGTTGTCTCTGAAAAACTGAAAGAAAATCCTGTCATCAAGGCCACGCTCGAGAAACAAGCTGCCTCAAGCGTCCCGCAATGGCTCGTCCGCGACGGATA
>CALMXW010000024.1 GCA_937871115.1 uncultured bacterium | reverse complement strand
TATCGATACCCATCGATCGCGCGGTGCCCATGATGGTCTTCATCGCGGCTTCGATTTCGGTAGCGTTGAGGTCGGGGAGCTTTTGCTCGGCGACCGCGCGTACCTGGTCTTTCGTAATCTTGCCGACTTTCTTTACCGCATTCTTGCTGGAGCCTTTTTCAATGCCGAGGGCTTTGAGGATGAGGCGTGAAGCAGGCGGAGTTTTCAGGATAAAGTCGTAGGAGCGGTCTTCGTACACATAGAGCTCTACCGGGATGATGTTGCCCATGCGGTCGCGGGTCGCTTCGTTGAATTTCGATACGAAATCTCCGATATTGACACCCGCAGGTCCGAGCGCCGTACCCACCGGTGGTGCCGGGGTGGCTTTTCCTGCTTCAATCTGAAGCTTTATCTTTTTGACTACTTTTTTTGCCATAGTGGTGTTATTGTACTTAAATTCTCTTTACTTGCAAGAAGTCGAGCTCTACCGGGGTTTCGCGACCAAACATCGAGACGAGGACCTTGACCTTGCCTCGCTCTTCGTCCACATCGCCCACCTTGCCCTCGAGATCCTTAAACGGCCCGTCGGTAATGGTGACCTGCTCGCCGATGTTGAGGTCTACCGCGTGCTTCACGGTGTCGCCACCCATGCGTGAGAAGAGCATGTCGACTTCAGACTTGTCGAGCGGTACGGGAGTAACGCCAGCGCCGACGAAGCCGGTAACGCGTGGCGTGTTGCGCACCACGTACCAAGAGTCGTCCGTCACGATCATGTCTACCAGCACGTAGCCAGGATAGATTTTTTCTTCCACTGGCACGCGTTTGCCGCCCTTCACTTTGATTTTCTTTTCTGTCGGCACGATGACGCTGAAGATTTTGTCCTCCATACCGAGAGAATCGATGCGCTGCTTCAAATTGCGCGCGACGGCGTTTTCATATCCCGAATAGGTATGAATGGCATACCAGTTTCGGTCGGGTTGTATTTCTTGGCGTGACATAAAAGTGAGCGTTTAGCTTGGAGCTTTTAAATTAAGAAAGGAGGTATTTTTCGAGAAGGCTCGTAAAGAGTGCGTCAAAAGCACCGAGGAGTGCGGCGGTGAGGAGAGAAACGAGAATAACAATCGTGGTGTACGCGATTACCTGATCCCGGGTTGGCCAGGAGACATGCTTCATTTCGCCCTTTGTTTCTTTGAGATATTCGATAAAATTTGCCATAGTGTTGTTCTAAAAAACCGCCCCTGGGGGCTTACTACTATCATACTTATACACAGGGAAAAGTCAATCTATTGTTCATATTTCGCAAGAGGGCAATTCGTGTGGCCTGCCCCGCCCTGGCGTGGGTCTTTTACTCGAGCCGTGCAATGTTTTCGGCCGTATTCGATGGTGCGGTAGGTAAAGTCAAACCACTCTTCTTTGGGTAAGAGTGCCATCAAGTCTCGCTCTATCTTCTCTGGTGTCTTCTCTTGTGTGAGTTTCCACAGGCGGGTCAGGCGCATGACGTGCGTGTCTACCGCGATGCCGTCCACCACTCCGTACGCATTTCCGAGCACCACATTGGCGGTCTTTCGTGCCACGCCGGGGATCTCGAGCATCTCGGCCATCGTGCGCGGCACTTCCCCACCGAATTTCTCTTTCACCATTTTTGCCGCTGCGAGAATATTTTTTG
>CALMXW010000023.1 GCA_937871115.1 uncultured bacterium | reverse complement strand
TTTTTTTGTTTATCTGTGAATGTAATAAGTACGCCACGAAAGTTGTATTAAAGAGAGAAGAATCCCAAATGCGCCCGACGGCTCATATTTTTCGTATATAAGAGTGTAGACCCATACCTCTGGGTGCGCCGTACTCATTATGGACATATCTGAAAAAACAGACGAAGAAATAGCTGTGCTGGTTCAACGGGGAAATGTCCAGGCATTCGGTATCCTGGTAGATAGGTATGAAGGGAAGATGAGGAGATACGCAAAAAAGTTTATTTCTGACAGAGAAGACGCCAAAGATCTCGCGCAAGAAGTTTTTATGAAAGCGTATACCAACATACAAAGCTTTGATGTCGAGCGCCGATTTTCTCCTTGGATCTATCGTATTGCGCACAATGAATTTGTGAATGCGCTCAAGAAAAAACTTTCTGAAAAAATATTTCCTTTCGATTTGGATCTTTTTTTCCCGCATCCAGCCGCACAAGAGACCGCAGATGGAGAATCTTACCGGCTCGAGACAAAGCGCATGATGGATGAGTGTCTCAATAAACTCAGTCCGAAATATCGTGAGCCACTCGTCTTGTATTATTATGAAGAGATGGGGTATAAGGAAATAGCAGACATCTTGCAGATTCCGATTTCAACGGTGGGTGTTCGGATACAGCGCGGGAAAGGTATGTTGAAAAGTTTTATTGAAGAACGAGACCAATCATATGGAAGAGAAACAAAATAATAATTCAATAAAAATGGGTGTATTCGAAGCCATACAATCTGGCAAACTTTCCATGCGCCCGCGCTGGCATTTTGTTTTGCGGACAGTACTGCTCATTCTTGGGATAGTGCTCGTCTTGCTCACGACTCTTTCTTTGGTGAGTTTCGTTATCTTCGCGCTTCGAGAAAGCGGCCTTTGGTTTGTGCCAATTTTTGGCTCCCGTGGGTGGCTCGAATTTTTTGCATCGTTGCCGTGGATTCTGATTGTTGCTGCCATTCTCTTTATTATCGTTCTGGAAATACTGGTACGACGTTTCTCTTTTGGGAATCATCAACCGCTTCTCTACACCGCACTTGGCATCATACTCGGCGTGGTTGCTCTCGGGGTAATAATTGCTCCACTTCATAAAGAGTTTCTGAAGGATGCATATGGTGATGTCGGCCTTCCCGTTGTCGGTGGACTCTATCGTAGTTTCGGGGCTTCGAATTTGTCCAACACTCACGTGGGAGTGATTTTTGAGACGACAGACGACGGGTTCATTTTGGAGAATCGAAACAGTCAAAAACTTCACGTTGTGGTAAGCTCGCAAACCCACTTTCCTTTTGGTACCGAATTTTCTGAAGGCGATGTTGTGGTGGTCTTGGGTGATTGGGATGATGACACAGTACAAGCTTTTGGTGTGAGGGAAATAAACAATGAACTTGGCTCGAGCACCATGCGAATGCCCTGGCCACAAGGGAGGCGGATGATGAGATTTCAAATAACCCCATAGATGAAGTTTTTTGTTTTGTAATAAATAGCTCCCAAGGTTGTATTAGTTAGTGGAAGGCGGTCTGGTTGCTGCGGTTCCCCCAGTATGCAGGCGGGAAAAGCAGCAACGGATTAGCCTTAATTTATCAACAGCGGGAGTAATAAAGTAAACTATATGAAAAACAAACTCGCATACTTTTCGCTTGGGTCAGTGGTTATTGGGTCACTCATGGTGGGCAGCTCGGCATTTGCGCAAACATCACCGAGCCACCTTCAAGGGATGGGTCGTATGCCTGGGGTATTTGGGACGGTGACGGCGGTGAGTGGCAACACACTTACAATTAATTCTAAACCAAGGCAACGCGATGCCACCGCTCCTTCTTCGGATGTCACCTATACGGTGGATGCTTCTGGGGCAACCGTTACCAAAAATGGCACAACCTCTTCTGTGGCGAATATTGCCTCTGGTGATGTGATTATGGTGAAAGGTGCGGTGACGGGTACCTCTGTTGTTGCGACGGAAATCCGCGACGGTATGCCGCAAGAGCGGAGAATGATGAGGCAAGACGTTGCTTCGGTCATACAAGGAAATGGCCAGCCGGTAATCGGGGGCAATGTTACTGCAATCACCGGTACGACACTTACGGTCACCAACAAGAGTAACGTCGTGTACTCTGTTGAGGGAGCAAGTGCAAAGATAGAGAAAGGCGGAGCGGTATCATCTCTTTCAAACATTGTGGTCGGGGATGGGGTGATCGTCCAGGGGACAGTAAACGGTACTTCCGTAGTTGCTTCTTCTGTGATTGATCAAGGAACACCACCTGTGAAAACAGGGACGGGTACTTCCACCAGCACGCCCGGCACGCAGGGAGGATTCATGGAGGGACTCTTCGGATCTGTCGGAGGATTCTTCCATCGAGTATTCGGATTCTTCTAATCTCCTGAAGAAGGAAAGGGAACAAAAAAGAAGGTTCATTAAGAGCCTTCTTTTTTGTTTGTGCTCTGTGGTACAATACAAGCAATTAATAAAAAGAGTTAATTTTAATTTTATGGAAAATGAGACTTCTCCTACTGTAAATAATCCTTCACCGGCCCTCACCACTCCTCCGGTTTCAGGAAACGAAAACAAGAAATGGGTTCTTGTAGGCGCCCTGCTCATAGTGTTGCTTATTGCCCTCGGATTTTTCTTTTGGATGCGAGGCAATATGAAAGGAGTATCTTCCCAGTCGCTCTCAGCCCTCGTCGCTTCCGGGCAAAATGTTTCGTGTTCTTTCTCGTACGACGACCCAAAGAGCGGAAAGAATTCCGGAGTTATATTTATTGCGAATGGAAAAGTACGAGGTGACTTCATTTCCGTAGTGAATGGCGCAAATATGGAAAGCCACATGATAAGCGATGGGCAATCAAATTACTTCTGGTCTCCTGAAATGTCTGGCATGGGAGTGAGGCTACCTGTAGGGGGAGTTGTCCAAGCAAATGGAGAAGAGCAGGTGCAAGGAATAGACTGGAGTAAAAATTATAATTATTCTTGCAGCGAGTGGACCGCCGATGAATCTCAGTTCACTATCCCTTCAGATATAAATTTTAGAGACGTGCAATCAATGATGGGTGGACAAGTTCCTTCAGGACAGCAGGCTGCTCCTGGTGCGCTCCAATGCTCCACCTGCGACCAACTCTCGGGTGAACAGAAGACGCAATGTCGCGTAATGCTTCAGTGTCAGTAGAAGTTTCTCAAAAATTTCATGAATACTGATCAGAAAAAAGTTGCCATCGGCGCCGTGAGCGGAGTAATCTCCATGGTGCTGTTGGTGGCGATTTTCTACGCAGTATTTCCCCAAGTGCCAGGGATGGGTACCGCTTTCGACCGCCTCATCTTCGCAGTAAAACTGAATGTACTGGCCATCTTTCCATTTTTTATCATGGTCGCGACGGTGGCGAACGGGAGATTTTTGAGTGAAGCTATTGACCCCCTCCGACATACAGAAAACCGCGCGATTGAAATAAATGGCCGAGTGACAGACAACACCCTCCAGCAAAATTTTGTATTCTTTGTGGGGACACTTGCTTTGAGCACATTTCTCACGAGCGAGAGCATCAAGCTTATTCCCGCACTGGTGGTGGTATTTATTCTTGCGCGGGTAGCTTTCTGGGTGGGATATCGCATCCACCCCCTCTATCGCGCCTCGGGCATGGCTGCTACTTCATACATGAATCTCGGCATTATTCTTTCTGTGGCGTATTTCCTTATCTTCTAAAAAGCCGAGCGGAGTTCATAAGCGGGAAGAAGTCGGTGAGGAAATTGTAAAATGCGGCGAGGACGGGGCCCGCGACACCAGTGAAGACGAGGAAGAATCCGAAGAGGTTGGTTGCGAGCCAGATTACCATGTCGGCACGAATGACTGACATGGTTTTTCGTGCGAGCGATACCGCTTCGGGGAGGCGAGAAAGATCATCGGTGAGGATGACCACGTCGGCAGCTTCCACGGTGACGGCGGCGCCACCCTTGCCCATAGCAATAGCAATGTCTGCGCGCGAAAGTGCCGGAGCGTCGTTGATACCGTCGCCCACCATGCCCACGACTCCTTTTTTAATGAGCTTCTCGAGTTCGGTGAGTTTGTTTTCCGGAAGCATCGATGCGCGCACCTCATCGATGGCGAGCTCTTTTGCTACTGCTTCGGCGACGGTGATGTTGTCGCCCGTAAACATGAGTACTTTTTTTACACCGAGAGCTTTGAGTCGCAAGATGCTTTCTCTCGCTTCACTTCGTGGTGTGTCGGCTATGGTGATGAGTCCAGCATAACTCCCATTTATGTATACGATGATTACGGTCGCACGCTCGGCAATACGCTTTTTTTCCACTTCTTTTTTTACTTCAGGTGTGAGGGTGACATGGAGTTCATCGAAGAGGCTTTCATTCCCGAGAGCGATTTCTCCGCCATGAAATTTTGCCCAGACACCACTTCCTTTGTGCGCCGTGAAGTCTGCTGGATCTGGGATGTCGGCCACATGTTTTTCCGCTTCACGAAATATGGCTTTACTGAGAGGATGCTCGGAAAATTTTTCTCCGGCAGCAACTCCTTCCCAAAAAAGTTTTTCGTCGACCCCGTTTGCAAGAGATACATTGGCAACACGGAGCTCTCCGTACGTGAGTGTGCCGGTTTTATCGAAGACGAGCGTCTGCATCTTTGCGAGCATGTCGAGTGCTGTCCCGCCCTTGATAATGATTCCGCGCTTGGCGGCACCACCAAATGCGGCGGTCATGGCGAGGGGAATAGCGACGGCGATGTCATCCGCGCAGGCGACGAGGAAAAGTGCGGCGGTCATCTCGGCATTGTGAGTGATGAGGTACGTGGCGAGGCCCATCAGGCCCACGGCGGGAAGAAAAATCTTTGCAAACTTGTCGGCGATTTTTTCCGGTTTGGATTTTCGATCGGCGGCTCCGCGTATGAGCTCCGCCATGCGCTCGGAAGTAGAATCTTTTCCAACTCTTGTGGCACGCACTTTTATTACGCCAGCTTCGTTGAGAGTAAGAGACAGTACCGTGTCGCCGACGGTTTTTGAAATGAGTGCAGACTCTCCGGTGACGGAAGATTCGTTGAGTGATGCTTCGCCAGAGATAATGATGCCGTCGATCGGCACTCGTGCTCCCGGCTTTACCACCACCACGTCACCCACGCGCACGGATTCTGTCGGGACTTCTTTGAGCTCGCTTCCATCTTCGAGGAGTGCCGTGGCGGGCTTGAGCTTCAAGAGTTCTTCCACGGCATCATGTGTTCGCGTTTCTGTATACCAATCCAGCAGCCGAGCGAAGGCGAGCATGAGCGCGATAAACGCCGCGGATTTTATTTCCGCGAGAGCAAGGGCGATGATGATGGCCACCGCATTGAAAACATCTATGGTGATGGAAAATTTTCCAATGTCTCGAAGTGCTTGCCAGAGGGTGGGAAGGGTCCCGATGAAGGCGACCAGGAAGAGAAGGGTCTCGCCGTCTTTTGTAATAAAAGAAAAACCAAGTGCGATAAGGAGGAGAATGATAGCAATGTATTCCCGCCACGGGGAAGTAAATATTTTATTCATTTTCATAGTGTGATTATACTATGTGCCATTTCTTTTGTCTGAGGCGTTTTAAGGAAGGAGCAAAGTAGGGGCAAGGAAAAGATACTTGACAAAATTAGAAAAATAATGGTAGAGTTAGCCCGGCAACTTCCGAAGTGTCGGAGGGCCAGGTAAGCCTGGCAACAGGCTCTTTGAGTTTTATTTTGGAGAAGTTTGATGAAAAAGATCGCCAATTTCTTTTGCGCAATAATCGCGGTGCTCGCCAGCAGTTCCGCCACCGCCGCAGATGACCTCACACTGAAGTTGCCCAAAGTGGTGACCCCCGAATGGGCGGCTACGGCCTACCCCTACTTGGACTATAACTTCGAGATATTCGTCAACGACGGCAGGATCAAGAGATACGTTGTGACTCCAAGTGCCCCCTGGGCCGTATCGAATCGAATCGGTCAGCTCGAAGGTAGTCTCACGGGTGATGGGATCAGTAGCGGCAGCTACAACATCTCCGGTGCCGGTCTCTCTTTTGTCCTCTGGTTCGGGCCGGACGGCGTACTCATCTGCAATGGCCAGGGCTTCGACACCGCCTACGGTGTTGGTCTACTCGATAACACTCGTTGGCCGGGCCGGACGGTGGTGCCGTGTAGTTACCAGAACGAACTCGGCCTCAGTGCAATTAATGTGCGCCTTCAGTTTATTAAGCGAACATAATCGCCAAGCCCTAATTTCTTAAGGAAGAGAAGCGAAGCCCCGGCACGAGTCGGGGCTTTTTTT
>CALMXW010000022.1 GCA_937871115.1 uncultured bacterium | reverse complement strand
AGGACCTTCAGGACCCGAAGATCTTCCGGGCCAAGCTGGACCTCGTCCTGAAGGAGAAGGCGCCGTTGCTGGCCAAGGTCTACAACCGGCTGCCGCCCAAGGCCGACGACATCGCCTCGCTCTACCTCGACGAGTGCCTTCCCCGCCTCGAGCCGTACATCGCCGACACGGTCACCCTCGTGCACGATGCCCTCGACGCCGGCCAGCACGTGCCCGACACGCCGGCGGGGATCAACCCCGCATAACGCTTCAAACGCCGGCCGGGGAGCTCGAGCGCTCCCCAAAAAAAAGTCCTGCTGACCTCGGTTAGCAGGCACGACCCGCGGTCCGTTCATTCGGACCGGGGGTCTTTTCTGTTGGTTTTTCTCTTCAAGTACGCTACTCTTTTACTACATGGACTCGCAAAAAAATCTCAAACATTTCATTAATTACTTCCTTATCGCACTTGTCGTCGGCATTGTCCTCTTTTATGGCTGGTACCGCGCACGCGATTTTGTCGCGGGCCCGATGATTGAACTCTCCACTCCCCAAAATGGTATTGCCACCACAACGCACAGTATTATCGTGGCAGGTACGGCAAAAAATATTTCCGACATCACACTCGACGGGCGAAAAATTTTCATCGACAAAGAGGGGCATTTTTCTGAAAATATCCTTCTCCACCCCGGACATAACATAATTTCTCTCAACGCCGTAGACCGCTTCGGGCGAAATACCAACAAGACACTTGAAATTACCGAAAAAGAGTAGTCTTCTCGAAAAGTATCCTTGCGCTCCACTCAATTCTTGCTACTATGAGCACTATACTAATCTAAAGGCGAGCACACTCTATGAATCCGAAAAAAGAAAAAGTGGCACGAGAAGAAGTGGGAAAAGCAGAGATCAACGACACCATCAAGGCCCTTCAACATAAATTTGGCGAAGGCGCTATCATGCGGCTCGGCGAGAAGCCAAAGGTCAATGTTGGTGTCATTCCCTCCGGCAGTATCGGACTCGACACCGCTCTCGGTGTAGGCGGATGGCCACGCGGAAGAATCATCGAGGTCTTTGGCCCAGAATCTTCCGGTAAAACGACGATGGCACTCCATGCTATCGCGGAAGCACAAAAGCTCGGCGGCGTGTGCGCTTTTATCGACGCAGAGCACGCACTCGACCCAGAATATGCAAAAAAGCTCGGCGTAAATATCGACGAACTCCTCATCTCTCAACCAGATACAGGAGAACAAGCACTCGAGATTACCGACTCGCTCGTACGCACGGGAAAGATCGACGTCATTGTCATCGACTCAGTAGCGGCACTCACGCCGAAAGATGAGATCGAGGGCGAAATGGGCGCACATCACGTGGGTAAACAAGCTCGCCTCATGAGCCAGGCACTCCGCAAGCTCACCGCCATTGCCGATAAATCGAAGACGGTCATCATCTTCATCAACCAGATCCGCATGCAGATCGGCGTAATGTTTGGAAACCCAGAGACTACTCCGGGAGGAAAAGCACTGAAATTTTATTGCTCCGTCCGTATCGACGTCCGCCGTATTGCACAGATAAAGAAAGGCGAAGAGATTATCGGCAACCGCACCAAAGTAAAAGTAGTGAAGAATAAAGTCGCCGCACCATTCCGACAATGTGAATTCGATATCCTCTACGGGCAGGGCGTCTCTCAAGAAGGCGAGCTCCTCATGCTCGGCGAAAGCCTCGAGGTACTCCAGAAGTCCGGCTCATCATATGCCTATGGTGAAGAGAAACTCGGCCGCGGATACGATAGCGCACGACAATTCCTCAAAGAAAATCCGAAAACAAAAACCAAACTTGCCGCAGAGATAAAGAAGAAGATGGCAGAGGCAGTGGTATAGAAAAAACCCCCGGGAAATCTCTCGGGGGGTTTTTGTTCTCTCGCCCTTTCTTGGGGGAGGTCGCGAGGACCCCCAAGACAA
>CALMXW010000021.1 GCA_937871115.1 uncultured bacterium | reverse complement strand
CGCGATCATAGGGACACTCACGTTCCATGTGTTCAAGCCGCTTCTCAACATTCTTCTTCTTTCTGCTATTTTTGCAATCCTTCTTTATCCTCTTTATGAAGAAACCCTTTCATTGACCCGAGGGAAGAGAGGACTCTCCGCAGGATTTATCGTCCTTGTCACCGGTCTTTTTGTCGTCGTGCCGGTGCTCTTCTTGTTTAGTCAAATATTCCAAGAAGCTCGAGATCTCTACGTTCGTTTACAGGGAAGTAGTATGTTTTATATGGCGCAATTCGAACAAATAATCGAAGCTCCAATACAGCAGGTCTTTCCTGATTTTTCTGTAGACACCCTCGGAGTCGCCACCTACGTGGCTGGGTTTATCGCTGAAAACCTCGGGCCAATCGTCTCGGGTGCGGCATATGTGGTTGTGGGACTCCTCTTGTCGCTCATTGCTCTCTTTGCCTTCCTCCGAGATGGAAAGTCTCTCGCGCAAGCACTTCTAAGGCTCTCTCCTCTTGAGAATGAGTATAATCAAGAGATTATCATGAAGACCCGCACTACGATCAATTCAGTGGTTAAGGGGACGCTTCTCGTTGCGGTTATCCAAGGTACTCTCGTGTCGGTTGGTTTTACATTGGTTGGAATACCAGACGCTGTTCTTTGGGGAACTGTTTCGGCAATATTTTCGCTTATTCCGGGTCTTGGTACTGGTATCGTGACTGCACCCGCAGTAGTGTATCTCCTTTTTCAGAGCCAGGTTTTTCCTGCGATTCTTCTTGCTGTTTGGGGGGCGTTTGTTGTTGGACTTGTGGACAATTTCCTTGCGCCGTATTTTTACGGAAAAGGTTCTGATATACCCCATGTCTTTATTCTTTTCTCTGTCCTCGGGGGATTAGTCTTTTTTGGTCCGCTCGGTTTCTTGTTTGGTCCAATTGTGTTGTCGTTGTTTGTTTCAGTTCTGCACATCTATCGACTTCTTATTCTTGGAGAGCAAAAGAAAGCCACCGACTAGAACAAAGGCCTTAACAAAATATTGGTGCCGGGGAGAGGACTCGAACCTCCATGGATCGCTCCGCTTGCTCCTAAGGCAAGTGCGTCTACCAATTTCGCCACCCCGGCTACTCCCACTAGCCTAGCATAGGTAGTGGCTTTTTTGTATCTCTTTTTGTAAGAAACTTACGGAGCTCCTCAGCAAAAATAATACTCGAGGCCACTGGGATAATAACAAGCCATTCAGAAAGTGTGAGTGGGGAAGTATGGAGGAAAGATTGAAAGGCAGGGTGGTAGATAGCGAGCATCTGGAGGGCCATGACGATAAGGGTCGCAAAGATAAGGAATGGATTGGAAAAAGGATTGGATCGGAAAATAGATTTATCTTCAAAACGGCAATTCCAAGCATTAAACCACTGGAAAACGGCGAGGGTGGTAAGTGAGATGGTCCATGCTTTGCTCATGTCTGCCCCTTCCTGATGGTATTGGCTGAAGAGGTAGAGTGTCCCGATCATCATGGGGAGAGCCATGACAAACATTCGGTAAAGCATGAGTTTGTCTACAATGTATTTTGATGGCTTCTTGAATTTTTTATAGATGAGTCCTTTTTCTCTTGGCTCCATGGCGAGCGCTATATCGAGAAATCCGTCGGTGACAAAATTGAGCCAGATGATTTGCGCGGCGAGAAGCGGAGGGGGATATCCGAGGAAGAGTGCTCCGGCAATAACCAGGACTTCACCGATACTGGTGGAAAAGAGATAGAGAATAACTTTTTTAATAGTACGGTAAATACTCCGACCTTCTTCTACAGCGGAAATGATACTTCCAAAATTGTCGTCCAAGAGCACAATATCGGCAGCTTCTTTTGCAACTTCTGTACCTATTTTTCCCATAGCAATACCGAGATCTGCGGCAACGAGCGACGGTGCATCGTTTACTCCATCGCCTGTCATGGCAATAGTGATCCCGCAGGCTTTGTATGCGTCGATAATCTTGAGCTTGTGTTCGGGGTTTACTCGGGCAAAGACTGTTGTTTGGGGGAGTTTTTTTCCAAGTTCTTCGGGTGTTAGGGTCTCGACATCTTTTCCCGTGAGGACGTGGTCGCCGTCGTGATAAATACCGGCTTCTTTCGCGATGGCTTGGGCAGTGAGGACATGGTCTCCGGTGATCATGACAACACGGATACCCGAAGACTCTGCGCGCTCTACAGCAGCAGACGCTTCGGGCCGCAAGGTGTCTTTGATCCCAAAAAGTCCCACAAAAGTGATATTGCTGATGGCGGTCGGCTCTAAAAGCTCGGGGACGTCATGGGTTTCAGCGAAAGCAATGACGCGCAGTCCATTACTCGACATTTCTTTTATCTGATTTTCAACATCATTCCGTTCTTCCTGAGAGAGGGGGTGGCTCTTGCCACCATGCCAGATTTTTTCAGAGAGTCCCAATATAGTCTCTGGTGCTCCCACGACCGTGAGAAGTTTTTTTCCGCTCACGTTGTGTACCATTGCGTGATACTTGATAGAGTAGTCGAAGGGAATTTCAGCCACGACGGGGGATTCACTCTCGAGTTCTTCTTTGTGAAAGCCGAGCTTTTGAGAAAATACGAGCATCGCTGCTTCGGTCGGGTCGCCGGTGATCCGCCATTCTTGGCGTTCGGGAAGGAAGGTCGTGTTTGCATCAGCGCAGAAAGCGGCAATCTTCCCTGCAAAAAGAAGTTCGGGATGATTCACGGCGTCTATTGTCTCTCCGGCAAGAGAGATCTCGCCCTTAGGTTCGTACCCAATCCCGGAAACATCGAACGTCTTTCCTTCTACATATACTTTTTGTATCGAAAGCTCATTTTTGGTAATCGTCCCCGTCTTGTCTACCGCAATAACTTGCGCCTGCCCGAGACTCTCTACCGCCTGGAGTTTTTTTACAAGAGCATTTTGTTTGCTCATACGCCAGACGCCTGTGGCAAGAATGAGTGTCACGACCACGGGTAGACCCTCGGGAATTATTGAAACAGAAAGAGATACCACGATGGCAAACATTTCTCTCGCACTGTTGCCCCCTGCGATCCCCGCCAGGAAGATGAAAAGACTTATGCAAGCAACAGCAATAATAATCGCCCGCGAAAGGGAAGCGATATTTTTCTGCAGTGGCATCTCACTCTCGATACCAAGTATTTTTTGGGCTATTCCCCCAAAGTGAGTATTGCTACCCGTGGACACGACCAGTGCTTTTCCGTTTCCGGCGACAATATTTGTCCCTTTGAAGACCATGTTTTTCTGGTCACCCAAAGAGATGTTGTCGTTTGGTATCTCTTCTGAAATTTTGTGTACCGGCTCTGATTCTCCGGTAAGGGCCGATTCGTTTGATTTAAGATTATTAGCAATAATAATGCGAGCATCGGCGGGAATCTTTTCTCCTGCGATGAGTGCGATAACATCTCCCACTACGACATCGCTGTCAGGGATAACCTCTTCGTTCCCATCGCGAAAAACCGTAGCATTCGTCTGTGAGAACTTTTTAAGAGCAAGGAGAGTATTTTGCGCCTTCCCCTCTTGTATGGTCCCTATGATGGCATTAAAGATAAGGACGAAGAAGATTATACCAGCATCTGTCGCTTCATCGAGAAGTAAGATGATAAGCGCAGCGATGCACAAGAGATAAATAAGGGGGCTTTTAAACTGATGGAGAAAGATAGAAAAGAGGCTTTCCCTCTGCCCCTCTGGGAGAATATTTGCTCCGTATTTTTCGAGTCGTTCTTTTGCTTCTTCGCTCGTGAGTCCGTACTCTCTCGATGAGAGGTTTTTCATGAGCTCAGTGATTGTCTGCTTGTGCCAGGGAGTGTCCATGAGGCTATGATAACATGTGGTGCCTGTATTTTGTATAAGAGTTTTGATATTATTAAATCACATGGCGGAAAAGAATAATATTACTTATTTCGGCGAAGCGGATTTTCGAAATTCGCGCACCCCGTTTGGTATCAAAGGGAGCGATCGCGATCGGCACATGTATGTCATCGGGAAAACGGGTATGGGAAAATCTACCATGCTCGAAAACATGGCGATACAAGATATCCAAAACGGCGAAGGCATGGGTTTTATCGACCCGCACGGTGGCTCGGCCGAAGCGCTTCTCGACTATGTTCCGAAAGAGCGAGTGAATGACGTCATCTACTTCGCCCCGTTTGATGTGGACCACCCGGTGTCCTTCAATGTGATGGAGGACGTGGGGAAAGACAAACGGCATCTCGTGGCAAACGGCCTCATGAGCGCATTCAAGAAAATCTGGGTAGATGCATGGAGTGCACGTATGGAGTACATTCTCGGCAACACCATGCTCGCTCTCCTCGAGTATCCGGGCGCGACACTTCTTTCTGTGAATCGCATGCTGGTGGACAAAGAGTATCGAAAAAAAGTCGTCGAGTATGTGACCGACCCGACGGTAAAATCTTTTTGGGTAGATGAGTTTGCAAAGTATACCGACCGCTACACCCAGGAGGCCACTCCCGCGATTCAAAATAAAATCGGACAATTTGTTTCCAATCCTATCATTCGAAATATCATCGGGCAGTCGAAATCCACCTTCGATATTCGCGAAGTGATGGACAAGAAAAAGATCCTCATTATGAATCTCTCGAAGGGCAAGATGGGGGAGCAGAATGCAAACCTCATCGGATCTATGCTCGTGACCAAGATTTACCTTGCCGCTATGTCGCGCGCCGACCTCACCCGTGCGGAGATAGAGAGCCGCCCACCGTTTTATTTCTATGTCGACGAATTTCAGTCTTTTGCCAACGAATCTTTCGCCGACATTCTTTCAGAAGCTCGAAAATATAAGCTCTCACTCACTATTGCTCACCAGTATATCGAGCAAATGCCAGAGGAGGTGCGCGACGCGGTGTTTGGCAATGTGGGCACATTCATTACATTTCGCGTGGGCTCGTACGACGCGGAGGTTTTGGAAAAAGAATTTGCCCCCACTTTTCTGGCCGAAGATATTGTGAATCTCGACAAACGGCAGATTTATTTGCGCCTCATGATAGAGGGTGTGTCTTCCAAGCCGTTTTCTGCTGTCACCGTGCCGCCTATTGCTCGCCCGGCAGTTTCGTATCGTGAAGAAATTATTGAGCACTCCCAAAAGTTCTATGCTCGCCCTCGAGAAGAGGTGGAAAAAGATATTGCTGATTGGCATACGCAAAATTTCGCTGCGCCACCGGCTACTACCCCCGCGAGCTCTCCACTCGGCTCTCAATCCACGTCTCGGACAGAATCACAGGCCTCCGAAGTGCAGGTCGTGAGAGATCAGCCCAAAAGAGAATTTCCTCCAAGGGAAACACAGCAACCCAGAGATCAGCATAGAGAGCCAGTGAGGGAATATTCTCGTAATACTAATACAGAGCGCGTGCATTCACAGGGCACCACGCAAGCAGAGAGACCACCACGACGGGAATTTTCACACAAGCCCCTTGCGGAAGCGATAAAGGCCGCCTCTGGAGAAGAACCAACGCAGACACCCCGGCAAACAAACCCAGTAAGCCACGAGTCATCTCGCCGTTTCGAAAGAGACTCGCATACCCCGGAGTATCGGTCATCGCCACGCCCTGAAGAAAGAAGGGAAGAGAGAAAGTACGAAGAAATTAAAAAACCGGAAGAAAAAGCGGTTTCATTGGACTCTCTCAAGCAAAATCCATCTCCGCTCGGGCCAAAAACTCAATCCCCGGAAAATAAAAATGCCCTGAAGGATGCACTCGAAAGTGCTATGAAGGCTCGAAAAGCAGAAGCAGAGGCACAAACGGAAGAAAAAAGAGAATCTCCAGAAAACAAAGGCCAAGATGAAGCACAGGGAAGCAAGAAGTCCGAGAAAGAGCCTGACACATCGGAAAAGACGACAACAAGAGTACATAAGCCAAAAGAAATTCCCGAAGAAATTTTGCGATCCTTGCTCAAAGTAGAGGAAAAATGAAGTTTTACAAAAACCACGTTCCTTGCGTGGTTTTTGTATGTGTTTTCTAAAGTTTTTCACATTCCGGAAACGCTTTTTTTGATGTAAAATAATAGGGATATGGCGCGGGAACCAACCCGGCGGTCGGTGGATGCTATCCGACCACGGCAAGAAGTAAAATCAAAACCACACCCGCAAAAAACTCGGAAGAAGCACGAGGCCTTTTTCGTCTTGCGCCGGATGCTTGGGAATGTTTTTTTCTTTCTTCGTGCAATATTTCACGATCTCGCAAGACTGGCGCGCATTCTCCTTGCTGATTATCCGAAGACTGTTATCGGAGCTGTCGTGGCCTTTCTTTCTCTTGTTCTTTTCCTTCACTACAGTACTGCGACGATAACAAATCTTTATCCCGCAAACTGTCTCGGTGGTTGGGAAAATCCTCAAAATGCGCAGGGCGAACCGGACATAGGTGAGAATCCTAGCCCGACTGATTTTACCGGAGATAATTCTGCGGTACTTCGTGGTGCAGCAGCGCAGATTTTCTGTAGTAATTTCCAAGGAGAGGTTCCAGAAAATTCTGTTCCTAAAAAAATTCATTTGAAACTTTCTTGGTTTATTGGCGAGCGTGAACTTCCTGGTTTTTCTGGAACACAAAATCAAGAAAGCTCCCAGGCAGAAACAATTACCGCCACAGACAACTTTGCTTCAAGCACAGATGCTATTACGCAAGTCATTGACGCTGATGAATCGTCAAAAACAGAACTGAAGGTTACGGAGTCAGAAGTCGCACCAGTACCGGAAGAAAAAAGCGGAGAAGATTCTCCGAGTACAGAAACTTCTTCACCAGAAGAAACCCCGGCATCTGTACCTGATCTGCCCGCCGCAACTCCTGATCCCATCCCCGCACCCGCAGAAGCTTCTGCGCCTACTCCAGAGCCAGCAGCTCCGGCACCTGCACCAGTAGATTCTGCGCCAACGTCATTTTTGGAAAAGATTTTCACGTCTGTTTTTGCTGCAGAGGTTGCCTCCGAAGATCCAGGGGTTGATACGACCAGCATAATCCAAACAGAGAGCTCTACAACTTCGGTGATGCAGGCCGCTCCTCCTGCCGAGCCCGCACCAGAGTCAAAACCGGAACCGAGCCTTGCCGCAAGTATATTCTCCAAAATTTTTGGAGATGGTGATGACGAAACCCCTGCGCCAGAAGCCCCAGCCTCAGAGCCTGTGTCCACCACAACTTCTGTATCCACAGACACGGATGTTTCGAGCGACCCCCTGGCTACCTCGTCCGCCTCGACGACCGAAATTGTGACAGCAGAAGAGTCAGTCGCTCCAGAACCAACTCCAGAAAGTGACTTCCTTGAAGTGCTCTACACATTGGACGGAAAAGATTGGGTAAGCCTGGGGAAAGTCTCAAAGACAAACTGGGAGGAAGCAGATTTCGAGATCCCGGTTCTTCCGTGGGAAGATATCTCGAAAATTCAGGTGAGTGTACAATCTCTCCCTGTCATCGACCCGCCGTCGGTATTTCTCGATGGAATGAATATGGAGATTGAATATGATGTGAGCTCTGATATTGATCTCGATAAGCTGGCTTCTCAAAACGAAGCTGATCGGCTTGAGAAAAAAGAAATTAGGAAAGAGCGTGTCTTCAATGCCTCAAAAGAGGGTTTTACCGCTGATGAAAATCCGACTTTTGAGTTGTACTCTTCCATCCAGCCGGGGAATGATCAGGAAAACGCCAAAGAAGAACAGGAAAAAGAAAGAAA
>CALMXW010000020.1 GCA_937871115.1 uncultured bacterium | reverse complement strand
GAAGCAAGAAGCCTTACCGAAACTAGTTTACCTCCCTTCTCCCGATCAGGAATTTCGCGTACGTCTTGTAGTCACTCTCCTTCACAATGACATCGTACGGGGCCATGGGTGGGGGGCCACCATGAGCATCGGCATCGTACACCTTGCCATTGATACGAAGCTCATACACCACCGCGAGACCACTCCAGATGCACTGCGCCCCTTTTGGACACGGAGAGTTGATGAAATTTTTTATCACTAAAGAAATATCCTGACCCTTAATGCGCGCCGTCTGGCCTTTCTTCAAAATAAAATCCTGCCCGAAATCTACAGAAACAGTACCTGATGTCGACTGTACTACTTGCGCAGAAGAAGATGCCGCTTGAGAGATATCTACTGGAATAGGAATGATCTCATCCGGGATGGGCGCTTCTTCTACGGGAGTAGTGGTAGCAGAAGAAATATCTGAGGCTTGTGGTGCCGGCTTGGACTTTTGGCTCCACGCCAGATACCCCGCCACCGTGAGCCCGATGACAAAAGCAACGATTATGAAAATATTGATGAATCCTTTTTGTTGCATAAAATTATTTTCTTTTATTATAACACAAAAAAAATTATGGCTGGAAGGAATAGAGTGTCACCGCTTCACCTTTGTATTCCACAGTGAGGTGCTTCTCGAGCTCGGGTGGAAAGTGCGAAGCGTTTATAAACGGAGTAGAGACGAGAAGGAAAAAAGGCTCGTCCAACACTTGGTCATCTTTCATCTCGGTGATATTTCTCCCCCCGTTGTAGTAACGGATAGTCTCCCAGTAGGGATAGTGATATGCATATATTTTTTTAATCTCTGGCTTTTTCACAATAAACTGTGCAAGCTCTTTTTCTTCTTCCGCTACAAGATGGTTGACCTCAAATCCTGCGAAGTGATAAAAACCAATATGGATATTCGTCCGCACACCAAAACAAAACAACACAGCAAACACTACGAAGAATACCTTCCGATACTTTTCCGAAGAAATATCCGAGTAAAGAACAAAAAGCATGTATGCGACAGAGAGGGCGAGGAATGGATACATAGGAACAATATAATAGAGAAGTTTCGTCTGCGCGGCGGCAAAAAAGAAAAATATTGCAATGGTCGAAAAAAGAAAAACTTGAGCCATTCGCTTTTTTTCACCACTCCTCCCCTTTTTAAAAAACGGAAAGAGGCCAGCAAAGAGCGCCGCCGACCACGGAAGAGCGAGCAGAAATCCGTACCGAAGATAATCACGTGTCGTCGTATCGCTCTCTATAATATTGTCTTGGAAGCGATGGAACACATGCTTTATGAAATAATTATCAGTAAAGACGCTACCAAATTTTGAGATCTCATATACATGCCATGGCAGAATAATGGCGAGTCCGAGTGCCACACCAATCCAGAGATATTTCCCAAGAAGCCACTTGAAATCTTTGTGAAGGAACGACCAGAACAAAATCGGAAATACAACAAGAAGCGCAATCACGCTCTTAAACATAATGCCGATACCGATACCTACCCCGACACCCAGATACCAGAGAGGATTTTTCTTTCCCCGAAGAAATGCATAGAAAGAAAACAAGATAGCCGCCGAGACGGGGACATCGAGCCTCACCTCCCGCGCCGCTTCATAAAAACCACCCATAGTGAGTATCACCACCCCAGCGAAGAATGCCGCGAGGGAGCTCTCTGTGACCGTAAGCATGATGAGCATCACGAGTGCCACGGTGAGTACCCCCGCCACCGCCGCAGGGAAACGATACGCAAATTCTTTGTCTTCAAAAACACGTGAGCTCGCATCCGCTGCCCAAAAGTACAGGGGTGGTTTCTCAAACCAATTTTCCGAAAGATACGTGAGTGAGAGAGGGTCGCCCGTACTCCCGAGCTCTTTGGTGACCTGAGCGTACGTGGCTTCATCGTAGTCTAAGAAAGCAGCATCCCCGAGCCGGAAGAGGAAAAATGCCACGCTCACCAAGAGTAGAAGGCCACACAAAACCTGCCAAAGTTTTTTGTTTTCTGCGAAACTCGCTTTATCTGAGCTCTGTTGAAGGAGATTGAGG
>CALMXW010000019.1 GCA_937871115.1 uncultured bacterium | reverse complement strand
TATCTTCGCTCACATCGCCGAGCTTAACACGACTCCAGGCTCTGTAGCCGACGACATCGACCACTTGGGTGTGCGCCGCGTGCGATACGTGGGTGAAATGTTCCAGCAGAAAATCCGCGTCGGTATGGCGCAGATGAAGCGAAATATTCAGGACAAAATGTCGACCGCCGACTCCGATGTCACCGCACCGATTCAATTCATCAGCCCGCGCCCACTCCAGGCTCGACTCAAGGAATTCTTCGCGACCAATCAGCTTTCACAATTTATGAGCCAAGAGAATGCGCTCTCGGAAATCGAGCACTTGCGCCTTCTCTCCGCACTCGGTCCCGGAGGTCTCACTCGCGAGCGCGCTGGCTTTGAAGTCCGCGACGTGCACCCTTCATACTATGGTCGCGTTTGTCCGATCCACACTCCGGAAGGTCCAAACATCGGTCTCATCCTCCACCTTTCTGTGTATGCCCGCATCAATGAGTTCGGTGTTATTGAAACTCCGTACGCGAAAGTAAAAGACGGAAAGATTACGAAAGAAATTATCTACATGAACGCCCTCGAAGAAGAAGGCTACAAGATTGCGCACGGAGCTACGGCTCGCGATGCAGACGGAAAAATCCTCGAAGAAAAAGTCGAGGCTCGCGTGGCGACACTTCCCGTGGTCATCGACCGAAAGGATGTGGACTACATCGACGTGTCTCCGTATCAGGCATTCTCCCTCGCGACGACACTCATTCCGTTCCTCGAGCACAACGACGCAAACCGCGCGCTCATGGGTTCAAACATGCAGAAGCAGGCCACACCATGTATCATCCCCGAGGTTCCTCTCGTGGCGACTGGCATCGAAGAGCGTATTGCTCGCGACACGGGCCGGCTCGTACTCGCTCCAGTAGACGGTACTATCTCCGCCGTGGACGCAAAGAAAGTCACGGTGAAGGATGCAAAAGGGAAGGAGCACGTACACAATCTCGTCAACTTCTCACGAACCAACAGCTTCACCGTATTCCACCAGCGCCCAAGCGTTTCGCTCGGACAGAAAGTGAAGGCAGGTGATGTTCTCGCAGACACCTCTACTACGGATCAAGGCGAGCTCGCTCTCGGGCAAAACATCCGCATCGCTTTCATGTCTTGGAACGGAGCAAACTACGAAGACGCTATCATTCTCTCAGAGCGCCTCGTGCAGAAGAGCAAATTTACTTCGATCCACGTAGAAGAATTTTCTGTAAACGTGCGCGACACCAAGCTCGGGCCCGAAATGACCACGCCGGACATTCCAAACGTCGGTGAAAATAAACTCAAAGACCTCGACGAAGACGGTATTGTCCGCATCGGTGCCGAAGTGCGCCCGGGAGATATTCTCGTCGGGAAAATTACTCCGAAAGGAGAAACACAGCTCACTCCGGAAGAACGCCTCTTGCGATCTCTCTTTGGTGAGAAAGCTCGCGACGTGAAAGATACTTCACTCCGCATGGAGCACGGCAAGCGCGGTCGCGTCATTGGCGTGAAAGTTTTCTCTCGCGACAAGGGCGACCATCTCGACTCCGGCATCATTCAGAGTATTCACATTGAAGTCGCAGAGCTTCGCAATGTAACCGTCGGCGACAAGCTCGCAGGACGCCACGGAAACAAAGGTGTTATTTCACGAATCCTTCCAGTAGAAGAAATGCCGTACGATGAAAATGGTGAGCCGGTAGACATGATCCTCACCCCGCTCGGTGTGCCTTCTCGTATGAATCTCGGACAAATCTTTGAGCTTCACCTCGGACTCGCGGCAGAAATGCTCGGGTACCAGGCTATCACCCCGCCATTCCTCGGTGTGACGGACGAAGAGATCGCAGCAGAGCTCAAAAAAGCCGGAATGCCAGAGAGTGGAAAAATTCCTCTTTACGACGGGCGCACGGGCGAAGAGTTTGAGCAGCCGGTCGCGGTAGGGTACATGTACATGATGAAGCTTCACCACATGGTGGAAGACAAAATCCACATGCGATCCATCGGACCCTACTCTCTCATCACGCAGCAGCCTCTCGGAGGAAAAGCGCAAGGTGGCGGACAGCGATTTGGAGAAATGGAAGTGTGGGCACTCGAAGGCTACGGCGCGGCGCACACGCTTCAGGAAATGCTCACGGTAAAATCTGACGATATCCTTGGTCGAACAGCAACTTTTGACTCGATTATCAAACGTGAACCGATCAAGCCTCCGCATATACCGGCATCCTTCAATGTTCTTCTCGCGTCTCTTCGCGGGTTGGCAATGGATGTAGGTCTCAAGAAACGGGAAGAGGTGGACGAAATGTAAGTTTTTAGATTCACACTCAATAAAAATTAACTCATCACCACCAATTATATGAACCCAGAAGAAAACATCGTTCCATCTCCTCTCGAGATGTCACCACAAGAATGGGAAGCCGAGCGGGACATTCCCGTCGCGAATACTTTTGTGAAAAAAGATCGTGAGGTCACGCCAAATGATTTTGACGTCATTACTCTCAAGCTTGCATCACCTGCTGCTATTCACGATTGGTCACACGGCGAAATCTTGAAGCCAGAAACCATCAACTACCGCACACAGAGAAGTGAGCGCAACGGTTTGTTTTGCGAGAAAATCTTCGGACCGGAAAGAGATTATGAATGTTACTGCGGAAAGTATCGCGGCGTACGATATCGAGGCATCGTCTGCGAGAAATGCGGCGTGGAGATCACCCGCTCTGTAGTGCGTCGCGAGCGAATGGGACACATCGACCTCGCCGCTCCTGTCTCTCACATTTGGTTTTTGCGCGGAGTGCCGTCTCGCATCGGGCTCATGCTCGGTCTCCCCGTCACGGAAGTAGAGAAGGTGATTTATTTCGCCGGATACATCATCACGCACGTAGATGAAAACCGCCGTGCCAGTGTTTCTTCGGAGCTCGACAATGAATACAAGACGAAGATAAAAAATATTCCGGACGACAAAGGCAAAGATAAGCTCAAAGAAATGTTTCTCTCTGCAAAGAAGGAGCTCGACGGTATCCGCGAAGGACTCGTCATTGACGAAGCGGTATACCATCGCTACTCGGTGAAATACGGAGGCGTGTTTGAGGCAGGCATCGGTGCCGAAGCTATTTACAATATTTTCAAAAAGATCGACCTCGCGAAGATGAAAGAAGCGGTTGAGGAAGAATACCGCAAAGCTGGCCCGACTGATCGCATCCGCATTCAAAAGCGCCTCGGCCTCGTGAAGTCATTCTTGAAATCAAATATCCGCCCAGAGTGGATGTTTCTCACCGTACTCGCGGTCACCCCTCCGGCACTTCGCCCGATGATCGCGCTCGAAGGTGGACGCCACGCCACGTCAGACGTAAACGACCTCTATCGCCGCGTCATCAACCGCAACAACCGTTTGAAGAAACTCAAAGAGATTGATGCGCCAGATGTTATCTTGCGCAACGAAAAGCGTATCCTTCAGGAAGCAGTAGACGCCCTCATCGACAACTCTGCTCGCCGACAGACGGGTGCCGCTATGAGCCAGGCTCAGCGCCGCGCACTCAAATCGCTCTCTGATGTTTTGAAAGGAAAGCAGGGTCTCTTCCGCCAAAACCTTCTCGGTAAGCGTGTGGACTACTCTGGACGTTCTGTTATCGTCGTCGGCCCTGACCTCAAGCTCAATCAGTGCGGACTTCCAAAGCACTTGGCACTCGAGCTCTTCCGACCATTCGTTATCGGAAAAATTCTTGAGCGCGAACTCGCCTACAATATCCGCGGAGCAAACCGCCTCATCGACGATGGCGTGGCAGAAGTGTGGGCCATTCTCGAAGAAGTGATTCAGGGTAAATACGTGCTCTTGAACCGCGCACCGACCCTTCACCGCCTCGGTATTCAGGCATTCCACCCGGTACTTACCGAAGGTCTCGCTATCCAGGTGCACCCACTCGTCTGTTCTGCTTTCAACGCAGACTTCGACGGTGACCAAATGGCCGTACACGTACCACTTTCAGATGAAGCACAAAAAGAAGCGGGCGACCTCATTGCTTCCAACAAAAATCTTTTGAAGCCGGGCAATGGCGACGTTATTGCCGGTACTGACCGCATGGACATCGTGCTCGGCTCTTACTGGGCGACAAAGATGATCGACGGAGCAAAGGGCGAAGGAATGTATTTCCAGTCTCCAAATGCCGCTATCACGAGCCACGACTTCGGCGTCGTTGACCTCCGCGCGAAGATCAAAGTTCTCGGTACCGAGAGCGAGAAGTACAAAGAGTATGAAGGCAAAGTGTTCGAAACATCTGTCGGCCGTTTGCTCTTCAACAGCGTCCTTCCAAAAGACTTCCCGTATATCAACAAAGAAGTTCCAAAGAAATCGATGGCAAAAATCGTCGACGATGTTGTCGAGCGCTATGGCATCGATGGCACTCCAGATATTTTGGACAAACTCAAAGCATTTGGTTTCAAATACGCCACCAAGTCTGGTGTGACGATGAGCCTAAGCGACATGAAAGTGCCGACCCAAAAGCCAGAGCTCGTGAAGAAATATCGCATCGAGGCAAACCAGGTTTTGGAACAGTACAACGATGGTCTCCTCTCTGAAGAAGAGCGATATCGAAAGACACTCGAAGTCTGGCAG
>CALMXW010000018.1 GCA_937871115.1 uncultured bacterium | reverse complement strand
TGAGCCCGTCGAGCTTCACCTCGGCGCCGAGCACCGCGCGCGCATCGTCGCGCAGCGTCACGCGCTTCGACGCGATGGAGTCGGCGACCTCGTCGGGGACCATGTCCTCCGTCACGGGCTTGGGCTCCGACTTCTCTTCGGCCTCGATCTTCGCCTTCAGCGCGGCGATCTCGCCGATGGCGCCCTTCAGCGCATCCTCCGCGGCCTGGAGCTTCGCGGCCATCGAGTCGACGACCTGCGCCTGCTCGTCGACCGCATCCTGCGCGGCCTGCACCTCGTCGTCGGCGTCGAGCTTGTAGTAGTTCTGCTTGTTCGTGGCGGTCTCGGCCTTGCCGTGGGTCATCCCCGCCGTCGTCGAGGGCCACATGCCAGCCGCCGAGAGGTAGATCTGCCCGGCGGCCTTGACCGCGGTGGTGGCGGTGCCGACGTAGGTCTTGACGGCCTTCTGGGTCGCCAGGACGGTGTCGGAGTTTGCGGCGAGCGTGCCGTCGGTGTCGCGGGTGAGCAGAGCTGCCGCGCCCGAGCCGGTGAAGTACGGGATCTTGTCGGCGGCCGACGTGAGGGCGGCGATGGCGGCCAGCTCGGCGTCGTACGCCTGTACGTCGGTGCCGATGACCAGGGAGAGCAGCGTGCGGACCTGGCTGGCGGTCAGAATACAGTCGCCCTCTATCCTCGCCTCGGAAGAATGGGTGGTGTAGAGATTTTGAATGTCTTTAAGGATGTGGCTCATGGGAAAAATTATTACTGCATGTAAACTTTCGCGGCACTGAAAATTAGATTTCGAAGTTCATCTGGTATCGCAAAAGAAAGCAGAAGAAGAGTGGAAAGGAGGATACAGATGGGAAGAATCGTAAGTATTCCAAACTCTCCACGAGTCGGTACTCCTCTCGGCGCGCATGTTTCAGGTGAAGGGAGTGGCCCGAAAACCATGAGCGAAAAATGTTTGAGGAAGCCGACGAAGATGAGGATGAAGAGCACGAGGAGCGCAAAGACAATATACGGATGAAGAGCAGCCCCGGCGGCCAGGATAGAAAACTTTGAGAGAAAGGTTCCAAAGGGTGGCGTGCCGGTGATGGCAAACATCGCAATGAGTAAAAGCGGCGCGGTGACCGGAAGTACACGAAGGGCACCGGAGACATTTTTTATTTTCGTACTGCTAAACTTGAGAAAAATATTTCCTGCCGTGAAGAACAGAGCCGACTTTGCAAGCGCGTGATAGATCACATGGAAGAGCGCGCCGACCACTCCTACGCCGCCGAAACCGAAACCAAGTGTGGCAATGCCCATGTTTTCAATACTCGAGTAGGCCAAGAGGCGCTTGTAGTTTCTCTGAAAGAGGAGCATAAACGCCATCGTGAGTACGGAAATAAATCCAAAGAAGATAAAGAGGTGCGAAGTGAAATCTTTCCCCTCGGTAATATCCACCGCCGCCTTAAAACGGAGTACCGCGAGAAATGCCGTGTTAAGGAGCACACCCGAGAGAAGCGCGGATATCGGAGCTGGTGCCTTGCTATGGGCGTCTGGGAGCCAGGTATGCATCGGTGCGAGGCCGACCTTTGTCCCGTACCCCACGAGAATAAAGATGAAAGCGATTTTTACCGCGAGAGGGTTAAGCAGCGCCGCGCTCTGCCAGAGCGTCACCCATGATATTTCTGTGCCACTCGCCCCGCCATATGCGAGGGAAAGAAGAGAGAGTGTGCCAAAGAAGCCGATGAGAAGTCCGGTGGAGTTGATGATGAGATACTTCCACGCCGCTTCAATAGAAGAGGGCTTGTTGTAAAAAGAGACGAGGAATACCGTGGCGAGAGTCGTCGCTTCTATCGCCGCCCAGGTGACGATAGGGTTTTTTGCCAACACAGAAAGCGACATTGCAAAAATGAAGAGATGGAACAAGACGAAATACTGCCACACGCGCCGCGGGCCGATAATCTCTTTCACACGTTCGCGATTCAAATATCCCACCGAGTAGAGCGAGGCATTCCATGCGACAAAAGAGATAATAAGGAGAAAGATCGAGCCGAGCGGGTCGAGAAAAAGTACATTGTCCGTGAGTGTCTTCCCTGCCACTACTTGCTTCACAAAGTAAACCACCGTCGCAAACTGCACAAAGAGAAAACTCATCGCAATCTTTTCGATGAAATCTATTCTCCCCTTTCCAGCGAGGAAAGAAATGAGAGCGGCGAGGAGAGGCATGATGAGGAGTGCGGTGAGCATGGTGTTTATATATTAATCATCTTCTTCTTTTAGGTGTGTCATCCCGGCCACATTGAGTGATCCGAAATGCCGCTCGACCATGGCGATAAACACGACAGAGATGACGATCCACACAATAATATCGAATGTGATGGCGAGTTCAAGCCCAAAGGTGTGGCGCAATCCGGAGATGGTAGCAATAAAGACAATCCAGTTTTCGAGCGTCAGGATGCCGAGGATCTGAGAGAGTGCGTCTTTGCGATTTACAATGAGGAGGAGTGAGAGGAGGATGCCGGCGAGATGGATCGGTGCGTATCCGAGTGTCGGCGAGATGGAAGTAAACTGAACCGCCGGGTAAGAAAGCGAAACAAAATAATACACAAAGAACG
>CALMXW010000017.1 GCA_937871115.1 uncultured bacterium | reverse complement strand
GGGCGCAACAGATGCCAAGAAAGCAAAAGCGTTCTCAAAGCTTTCGCGCCTCATTACGGTGGAGTCAAAAAAGACGGGTGGTGATGTGCGCTCCCCTTCTCTTCGTTCGGTCATTGAAAAAGCCAAGGAAATAAACATGCCCTCCGACAACATCGACCGCGCCGTGAAAAAAGGTGTAGGAACCGATGCAGGCACCATGGAAGAAGTACTCTACGAAGCATACGGCCCTGGTGGCTGCGCTCTCGTAATAGAAGGACTTACGGATAACAAAAATAGAACTTCACAGGAAGTGAAGCACATTCTTTCAAAAAACGGCTCTGCACTCGCGGGCACAGGTGCCGCAACATGGAATTTTGATAAAACAGCCGAGGGGTGGATTCCAAAAACTACCATAAAACTTTCTCCCGAAGACGAAGCCACGCTCGAAAAAATCCTCGATGAACTCGATGATAACGATGACGTGCAAGAATCGTATACGAGCGCGGAGTAGCACTGGGTGACATATAATAAAACAATGAAAATCCTCGCTATCGATCCCGGGTATGAGCGTATGGGCATTGCCGTGCTTGAGCGTATGACTGGCGGGAAAGATGTTTTGCTTGACTCGGCCTGTGTGCAAACTTCTTCAAAGCTCCCCTTTCCCGAACGCCTCCATACTTTAGGCGCAGAAGTGGAGAAGTGGATAAAATTATGGAAACCGGAGGCCCTCGCCATAGAAACATTGTTTTTCAATACCAATCAAAAGACCGCGATGCATGTTTCCGAAGCGCGGGGGGCAGTGATTTACGAAGCTAAATGTGGTGGGCTTGAGATCTACGAATACACACCACTCCAAGTAAAGATTGCCATAACGGGACATGGCCGAGGGGATAAGGGGCAAATCCTTGCCATGGTGCCAAAACTCGTTTCTATAGATAAAAAAATACAGTATGACGACGAGTACGACGCTATTGCCATTGGCCTCACTTTTTTTTCATCTCACCGAAGTCATATTGGGAAATAACCTTGAAATTAAAGGGTAAAAAAGACTCTTGCAAAAATTTTTATATTTGATACAAATGTGTTCAGTCTAAAACCTCCATATTTAACGGGGTGCGGGCAAGGGCCTTCTTTGGCCGGTCGGGTTATTATCATAACATCAACATTTTAAAACATGCACACATTCCGCGATAATGTCGACAATACTGCGTGGAATTTCGACGAAGAGGAAGATGTAGAAGAGGCTATGGGTGATGAAGTAGAAGGAGACGAAGAAGACGAGTGGTCCGACGATGACGACATCACAGAAGACGAGGAGGTTGGAGACGAAGAGGAAGAGGAGGACTACTAAAATTTTACAACATACTATCTATAAAACACGGAATACTCTGCACAGTGTGGGGCTCGTCCGTGTTTTATGTTATATGGTATAATTACAACAATTGATTCGTACGTTTTATGGAACAAGAAAATGGGGAAAAATACTATGACTTTAAAGCTTTGGACAAAAACCCCAAAGTGAGCTGGTGGAGCATTGCAAAAAATGTTTTCATAATTGGGC
>CALMXW010000016.1 GCA_937871115.1 uncultured bacterium | reverse complement strand
AAACAAAAAAACATGTCTCCTGTGTTCTCCGCTCTCCAAAAAGTTTTTCAAAAACCCGCGTATATATTCCTCGCGCTCGTGTCGAGCTTTGCGCTCTTTGCTTTCACGGTGTGGCTCCCCAACCTTTTTACCGTGATAAGCATCTTCGCTTCCACTGACATACCATTCACAGAAAAATTCAGCCTGCCCATTGCAATGCTCGGCGCTATCACAACAAACTTTACGCCATTCTCTGCTTTCTCTACTATTGTCCTTTCTGTGTTGTTTGGAATAAATCTTGCGATGGTGGTCTTTTACCTTCGTCGAAAAGTTGGAGATATCAAACAAAGCGGCATCGCTACGGGATTTTTGGGAATACTGAGTGCTATTTTTGGTACAGGGTGTGCGGCGTGTGGCTCGCTCTTTTTGACCGGTGTTCTTCCCTCCCTTGGCGCAGGGAGTGCACTTTCATTTTTGCATAATTCCGGAGAAGAATTTGGGATACTTGGTATCGCCCTCCTCGCCATCTCTATCTCTCTCACCGCAAAGCAAATCCAAAATCCTGCCGTGTGCCGGGTGGCGAGATAAATAATTTGGTACTATATTGTTATCTATGGACTCCATCATCCGCACTACAAAAAAGCTTCTTCCTCGGCGGGTATTTGCCGCGCTCCAGCCAGTGTACCACTACACCCTCGCACTTCTCGGCGCCATGAGGTACGATTTCCCATCAAAAAGACTCATTGTTATCGGGGTGACGGGCACAAAGGGAAAGACGAGCACCGTCGAGCTCATCAACTCCATTCTCGAGGAAGCCGGGCACCGTACGGCACTCGCTGGGACGCTCCGGTTTAAAATTGCCGATAAAGAAATTCCCAACAAATATAAGATGACCATGCCGGGGCGGTTTTTCCAGCAGAAATTTCTCCGCGATGCCGTGCGTGCCGGATGCACCTATGCCGTGATGGAAATGACCTCCGAGGGAGCGAAGCAGTTTCGACACAAGTTTATCGACCTCGACGCTCTCGTTTTCACCAATCTTGCGCCCGAGCATATCGAGTCACATGGATCATACGAAAAATATCTTGACGCGAAACTCTCCATCGCGCGCACCATGGCGGCGAATTCAAAAAAGAATACTGCCATCATCGCAAATACTAGCGACCCCGTGGGAGAAAAATTTCTCCGCACCCCCCGAATACGCACACAGATCGGCTTCTCTCTTCATGATGCGTGGCCATACCAGCTTACGGAAAATGGTATCGATATGACGGTGAGTGGCATGCGTATACACTCCCCCCTTCGCGGAAAATTCAACATTATGAACATCCTTGCCGCAGTAGCTGTGGCAAAACATTTCTGCATTCCACTGCGAGCTATCCATACTGGCGTAGAGCGAGTGAAAGAAATTCGTGGGCGCATGGAAAAAATAGAAGCCGGGCAACCGTTTGGTGTTTTTGTAGACTATGCCCACACACCCGACTCGCTCACCGCTGCTTATGAAGCACTCGCCACCGCCACAGCGGGACAAGGAAAGAAAAACCTTATTTGCGTTCTCGGCTCTACTGGTGGCGGACGCGATACCTGGAAACGCCCGGTGATGGGGGGCATTGCTGAAAAATATTGCTCACGCATCATTCTCACCAACGAAGATCCGTATGACGAAGACCCTCAAAAAATTATTGATGAAATTCGAGCGGGAGTAAAAGAGAAAAAAGTTGAGGTCATTCTGGACCGGCGAGAAGCAATACAGCGCGCTATTTTTTCCGCAAAAGACGAACGCGATGCGGTGATTATTACCGGCAAGGGCACTGACCCATACATTATGATTGCCAATGGCGGCAAAATTCCTTGGGATGATGCGCGGGTGACGAAAGAGGAGCTGAAAAATATATCGTAAAAGCAAAAAATCTTCTCATATGCTACCATGTGGAGTGGTACAAAACGGTACCTTAACAAATTGATAGGAGTGTATTGTGAACGCAAAAAAGCCTGGGACACACATCAGGTCTCTGATATTCGTGGCGTCTTGCCTACTTACAATTTCTTTCGCATTTGCAGCTGCATTTTCTGTAACCTCAGCAACGTGGACATCGTCTACGTCTCAATGGAAAATTTCTGGAGCAGGAGCGGCCAGTACTGTTGTCGGAGTAAATAACGCGAAGACATGGGATTATCTTGGCTCTCCAAAAGGAAACACGAGTGGTACTTGGTCTCTCACCACGACAAATAGCGACACCACCCTCGTGCCATGTATATTGTCTGCGCGACAAGGTTTTGTCTCGGTTCAAAAAACCGTGACAAGTGCGCCGGCAAACTGTACTGGTTCCAACCAGAGTGTGAAATATGGATTGGTCGCTTCGTATACCTTTGATGAGGGGTCAGGTGCTGCGGCCCTAGACACCTCTGGGCGAGGGCATAGTGGTCAACTCCTTTCTGGTGCAACGTGGGTAACTACTGGTAAAAACTCTGGTGCCATACATTTTGATGGAAAAAGTGGACGCATTCAGATTCCAGACGATCCGGATTTCAACTTCACCACTGGGATGACACTGGAAGCGTGGGTGTACCCGGAAATAATTTCTGGTTGGCAGACGGTTGTCATAAAGGAAGCACCTGGAGCTCTCACGTACTCTCTGTACGCAAGCAGCGATACCGTATATCCAAAGTCATACTTAGATTCGCGTTTCGCCGCGTCGAGCGCAAAGCTTACAGTAAATACTTGGAATCATCTCACAGCAACATTCGACGGCGCAAATCTTCGTATCTATATTAATGGAGTGGAAAAGAAGGTTGTTGTGGCGGCGGGTGCGATAACAACCTCCAGTGGAATACTGAGTATTGGCGGAAACACGGTATGGGGTGAATTTTTCAAAGGAAAAATGGATGATGTGCGAATATATAACCGCGCGTTATCCCCCGCGGAAATCACAACTGACATGGGACGCTCAGCAGCTGTTCGATCTGTCGACTTCGACAACCCCACCCCAACGAGCGCTTCGGGTAGCCTGATTGGATCCTTCGAGGGAGTTGACTTCACTGGAAGCGACGCTGTTTGGAAACAGGGACCATTTTCTGGAAATTCAACAAACTACGCACTCTCTCCTTCTGGAGTAGGTTCCTTTCAGTTTGTTTTATCCGGAAAACTTCTCACGATAACGGTGTCCTCATCGACAAATGGAACGATTTCACTCAGCGACAATCTTGGACAAAATACTACTGCCAACCTTGTAGCCAACACACCACAAGTGATTGCCCTCAACTGGCCAAATGCTTCAAGTGTCGTTTTTTGGAACTTCCCGTCTGGTGTTGTGCTGGACAACATAGCATGGACAGCACCTGCTTACGTTCCCCCTCCGCCCACGACTGCTTCTCTTGTGGCAAACCCTGTTTCCATTGTGAGTGGTGACTCAAGTACACTCACGTGGAGTTCCTTAAACGCAACGTCTTGCACGGGTGCTGGGTTTGATACCAATGGTACTCTTTCGGGCTCAATCAGTGTTTCTCCTCTTTCTACCACAACATACTCTGTGTCGTGTGTTGGACTAAGTGGAACAGCGAACGCTACTGCGGGAATAACAGTTACACCTCCTCCGGTACCGAGCATTAGCCTGGTGGCCAGTCCGACAGCAATCATCGCTGGAGGAACCTCCACTTTAAACTGGACGGCGACAAACGCTACTTCCTGCTCCGCATCATGGACGAGTATCTCAGCAACAACGGGCTCCGAGCTGGTCGCCCCAAGCACTACGACCACATATGATATGTCGTGCGTGGGTCCGGGTGGAACAATAGTTGTATCAGCGGCAGTGACTGTGGGCTCCCAACAATCGTTGGGCCTGGCATGGGACGCACCCGCCGATATCGCCCGTATCACACAATACTGTGTTTATATGAGTGATGTAAGCGGTGGCACATATCCACCAGAGTCTAAACAGTGTGTAGATGTAACACTTGTTTCAACAGCCTACACGTTCATCGCTCCCCCGAGTATACAAAAATACTTCGTCGTGACTGCTGTTGGAACAGACACAAACGGACAACCATCTGAGTCCCTCCACAGCAACGAACTTCCTTGGACAACACAATAATTTGATCTTTCTTTGAGATTTTCTGTCTCTAGCCACTGGTGTAAAACTCCGGTGGCTTTTTTACTGGAAAAAAAGAATACACAGCGGTACAATAGAAGCACATGTCTATTACCCTTCCTCCGGAAAAAGCTCCGAAGCCCGCCTGGACCCCACTCAAGGGAATCGTGGCGATTATTATTTTCCTTCTTCTTGCCTGGGGTATTTGGGCGCTCTTTTTCGGAAGTGGTGTACCGTCGCTTGATAGCTATTTCAAGGCGGCCACATCAACTCCCTCAACTCCAGACAAACCAAAGGATACTCCAAAAGACACCACCGAGCCGCCCCCTATTGATGACATAGACACCATTACAGATGATGACGGTAATACTGTGCCCACCCCGGATCCATCTTTTTACAAGGGTTCATTTTCTCTTGGTTCGGGAACAGCAAAATCAGAGGTATATCCTGAAAAAGAATACGTAACAATCAATGTAACTCAGGGCAACCTAAGTCCGCTTAATATCAACGATTGGTCTCTTCAAAATTCTGCTGGCAAGAAGGTTCGCCTCGGTAGCGGCACGCAAATCCTCTTTGGTGGTAAGTATGAGCCATATATTCAGGTTAAAGCGGGAGATCGTCTTACTATTGTAAGTGGTCCATCACCTGTGGCTCCGTGGTTTCGCGTCAACAAATGCTCCGGATATCTCGAACAGTTTGAGGATTTTGTTCCCCCTCTTTCAACACACTGCCCAACAATAACGTCTGAAGCTGGTTTCCAAAAAATTGAAAAAAATTGCCAGGCATTTATGCGCACCATTCCTGTCTGCCAGATCAACGTAAACCCACTTCCCAACACCCTCTCTACTGCCTGCAAAGAATATGTAAACAACTCAATTGGATACACTGTCTGTGTAGCAAAATACCAAAACGACTCCAACTTTTCCACCAACGAATGGCGAGTTTATCTCGGACAAAGTATCGAGATGTGGAAAGCAAAGGGCGAAACGATACGCCTCCTCGACGCCGTGGGTAAGCCCATCGCCGAAGTGAAATATTAATGGTCCGCCCAGCAGGAATCGAACCTGCGACCCACTGCTTAAAAGGCAGTTGCTCTACCGACTGAGCTATAGGCGGATATTCTTTTCTCCTTTCAAATGCTGGAGATACTATACTACATTTCAGATTTTTTTCAAACTAAGCAGAAATTGCTCGAGCCCCGTCTCAAGTGAATCACTATCTTCGGTGCGCGATTCATGATACATGGCGACGAGTGCATGGAGTGTGCTTTTAAGCTCTCTCTCTGAGAAGTTTTTTGCATATCGGAAAGATTTTTGGAAAACGAATGGCGCGAGGCCCGAGTCTGTCGGGCTTTTCGCTTTCGAGGCAAGGGCAATACTCTTCACTTGCCAAAAGAGTGTGCCATGGATTTCTTCTGGTGAAAATCCTTCTTGTATCGCTTTCGTATAAAGTGCCCAAGCTTTTTCACTACTTCTCGCGCCGAGAGCGTCGGCAATCGCAAAAAGTGTACTGCTGTTTTCTTTCCGTCCCTCTGCTATTTTTGTGCCAAGCTCTACGGTTTTGTATGCCACCTTCTCAATCTTCTTCAACGCTTCTGCTCCCATTTCCCCGTCGGCGCAAATAAATGCAGACGGAGATTTTTCCATTTCCCCAGCGCGCGAAACAAGGGCGGCTCCGAAAGATTTGTCGGAAAAAAGAAAGTTGAGTGCCACAATATGCTTCTCGTCAAAGAGCCCACCGCCCGCTATGAGCTCGTCGAGTTTCGCTTCAGAAAAGTTTTCATTATCCAGCACAACAAAGTTTGCATTGGGGCGTTTCCCACGAAGCTGAGCGACCACCTCGTCGCGCTTTTCTCGCACCTTGTCTCTCTTGGTTCCGTAAATAAAATACAGCATTGGGGATACTTTATGGATATATTTCGTCTAATATCTCTTTGGTCATCTGATCTATTTGATCAAATCCTTCTGACGCCCGCAGATCTTTTTTTCTATCAACAATTTCGTTTTCGTCAAAACCCAAAAGCTTATTGGTTTCTTTGTTTGGAATAATATTATTATCTTTCAGATATTGCTTAACCGCATTCGTTGGATCTCCATCATAAAATACTATATGCTTTGGTTCTTTGAGTGGACCTTTTAAAAAAATACTTTGCCAGTATTGTTGCGCTTCAATGGTATTTTCAGGCCTCTTATACAAAAGGTTCAACCAAAAAGCATTTTGGTAGCTTGAATCTTCCTCAAGGTTAATAATATCTTGTATCTCCTGATCGCTTTTCTTTACCCAGACCTCTTTCCCTTCCTTGTCCGTTTTGGAACTAAAGGGGTTCGAGTCATTATTTCTGAACAATTTTTCTGCAATTTTTTTAGACAATTCTCCACTAATACAAAAAACAGAGGCCATGTCTTCAGCGAGACGCTGTTCATCTTCAAAGCTGATTGTATTATTTTTATTAAGCCATTTGATAAATTGAGATACTCTCTCACCGTCCACCTGCCGTTTTGTTTCTCCTTTTTCATTTAGGACGGCCTTATACTGAGATCCTGTTTCTGGGTCAACTGGCGTGCTTTTTGGGAGAAAGACTATCCCAGCGTTTACAGCAAGTGTTGTTAGACCTCCTTGTTTCCAAAGAAAGACATCATTATGAACATGACTCCCGGCACTTTTAACAAACCCCTTATCCTGCTCTCCGGTGTTAAAAGAAAAAGCAAACTGAGAAGCAACTAAATCTGCAGGGTAAATGACAAACACCTCATTTCCTGTTTCTCCTCCATAGATATTATCCGCAACATCTTCTACAGCAACATGCACACTGGCCCTGTCTGCAAAAATCGGCAATTTCGTGTATCCATTAATTTCTTTCGAAACCAACTCGCGGTATCTTTGTAGGGCTTCTTCTTTATTTGCCTCCACTAAAACACCATTTTCTCTCAAGAAATTTCTTACCCCCTCTTTTGAAAGCTCTTTGAGCCCCATTGCATAGTACGGAGAACCAATAACTCCGCTTTCTAAAATATTCTTAAAGCCGGAATAGAACTCACCAACACCTCCAGGGTGAGTGTTGGTAGTATGGTCTCGAAAACCTTGTCTGGTGATGTGACTTACAAAATATGGACTGCCAATTCCCCAGAGTTCTAGATATTTTTCGATTGGGAGAGAAGAAAGTTTTTTCTCTGTGAATAGCGCTCTCCTCGCTTCGGCAGATGATTTTTCCATTGGAGTACTTTCGGTTTCCCCCAACGGGGACATGTCTCTGGGCTCGGAAAAATATTCTTGGTTTGTAATTCTTTCAGACATTCCAGTAATATATTATTATTTCCCATATCCTATAAGTCCGCCCCAGCTTTGCCCTGTGCTCGCATTGACAACGAGTGGAATTGAAAGCTTCGCGGCGGACTCCATGGCGTTTTTGAGGAGTGGTACCGCTACTTCTACTGCCTCTTTTTTCACTTCAAACAAAAGCTCGTCGTGAATTTGAAGCAGCAAGAAAATACTTTCAGTCATTTTTTCGGACTGTATTTCTTGGTCTGTTTTTATCATCGCGAGCTTCACAATGTCGGCTGCCGTACCCTGAAGGGGTGCGTTCATCGCCATACGCTCCGCACCAGCACGCATAAATGGCAGGCTCGACTTGATCTCTGGGAAATATCGGCGACGACCAAAGAGTGTCTCCGTGTAGCCTTTTTTGCGCGCCTCTCTCTTTACGTTTTCAAAATACTCACCGATGGTTGGGAATTTGAGAAAATAATTATCGTAGAATTCCTGGGCTTCTTTTTGCGTACCACCGAGGTTGGCGCGTAGAGCGTTCACACCCATGCCGTAAATAATACCGAAGTTGATTACCTTCGCTTTGCGGCGCATCTCTTTATTTACTTCTTCAGGAGCCACACCAAAAACGTGGGAAGCTACCGCGGAGTGCACGTCTTCTCCATTTTGAAACACCGCTCGCAATTTTTCATCTCCTGAGAGTTCGGCGAGTGCCCGCATCTCTATCTGCGAATAGTCGAAGGTGGCAAACACGCACCCCGGGCTCGCGACAAAGCCTTTGCGAATCTCTGCGCCTGCCCCATCGCGCACAGGAATATTTTGAAGGTTGGGATTCGTCGAAGACATACGCCCGGTTGTGGTGCCCGTCTGGTTGAGGCTTGTGTGGAGCCGCCCCTCTCCATCCGCAAGTGCCGGTATCACATCAATATAGGTAGAAAGCACTTTCTGAATTTCACGATGAGAGAGGATTTCATCAATAATCGGATGCTGCCCCTTGAGCTTGAGGAGCTCCGACTCGCGGGTAGAGCGCGCGCCGCCCTCGGTCTTTTTCAACCCCTTCACACTGAGGAGAAGTTTGTCGAAAAGTATTTCACCGAGCTGTTTCGGCGAATTAATATTAAACTCTCCGCCAGCAAGCTCCCAAATTTTCTTTTCAATACCAGAAAGTTTTTCGTGATACTCGAGTGAAAGTTTTTCAAAGTGCGCTTTGTCTATTAATATGCCGTGTGTCTCAGCGCGATCAATAATAGAAATAAGGGGCAGTTCGATATCACGATACACACCCTCGAGGCCTTTTTCCTTGAGCTCTACTTCGATAACTTCCTTTGCTTCTGTAAAAACTTTCTTTCCGGTATAGCGCAGTACTTCTTCGAGTGTGGGGCGGATGATGTCGGACTGGAGGAGCCAGAGTCCGATACCAGCAATCTTCACTTCACGTGGGTCGGGTGCCTCTTCTTTTTCTTCTTCAACCTCAACCTGCGCACCTCCAAAAAGCTTCCGTGTTCGTTCGTAAATAGAGCGGAAGCCGAGCTCGCCAAAAATCTTTTCGATATTTTCAAACGTGGCTTCTTCGCGCCACTCTTTTTTCGGAAGAATAAAGTTGATTGGCGCGTCGGGGCGGATCGTGGCGAGCATTTTGGAAAACATCGCCTCTTCTTCCCCTTCCTCGAGCTTTGCAATCATGCGCTCTTTTATTCCGGCTTTCAGAAAACTTTCGCGATCTTTCTTCAGCTTTTTGTATATTTCTTCAAGCGAACCAAAGTGGGAAATAATTTCAGATGCCGTCTTTTCTCCAATACCCGGTATACCAATGATGTTATCGGAAGGATCACCCCGAAGTCCTTTGTAGTCCGGCAAAAGCTCAGGAGAAAAACCAAATCTCGCACGCACTGCATCTTCGTCATACAGCACCGTGTCGTTGATCCCCTTCTTGAGCGTATACACCATCACACGCCGATCACGCACCAGCTGAAGCGTGTCCATATCGCCAGACGCAATGATGACGTCCACATTCTCATGCTCCTTGCCCTTCATTTCATGAACAACCGTACCGAGAATATCGTCTGCTTCAAAGCCAGGCAACTCGTAATATGGAATAGAAAAAGCGTCGAGCACATCGCGACTCCGAACAATCTGCGCCACGAGAGCGTCGTCTGTCTTGGCACGACCAGCTTTATACTCTTTATACTGCTCGTGACGAAATGTCGGCTCTGGGAGGTCGTATGCGGCTACCACATAATCTGGCTTCAAATCTTCCACGAGACGGAGGAGAAGATTCACAAGTCCATACAGCGCCCCCGTCGGCTCGCCCTTTGACGAGGTGAAGTCCGGGAGAGCGTGGTACCCTCGATGCAAAATGGCGTGCATGTCGAGCAGCACGAGCTTCTTATGTTTCGAAGTTTCTTTCTCTTTCATGTGCTCATCATAGCAAAACGCTAGCTTTCTGCCACAATTTCTCTCACCCCCTCGCGCACAATGCGAAAAGAAATGTTTTTTGCATTTACTGGCACTGCCTGAGGCACAATCTCTGGCCACTCGAGAAATACCATCGTGTCTGAATCAACAAGGATTCTATCCCAACCCAAAACAGCAAGCTCCGTCTCGTCTTTCAGGCGATACGCATCGATGTGCACAAGGCGAGAGAAATTAAATTGCTCGCGTGTACTTTTAGGAATTTCATAAATTCTCTCGAGAACAAACGTGGGGCTGGAAACTGTTTCTTTAATGCCGAGTATTTTCGCAATCTCTTTTACAAACGCCGTTTTCCCTGCACCCAAGTCGCCCTGAAGTGCCACCACCGTAGCGCCCTCCCCTTTTTCACCACGAGAAATACCCATGAGAAATTCTTGCGCAAATTTCCGCGTATCTTCTAGACTCTGAGAAATATATGGTTGTGTTCTTTTTTTCACTTGTGATTAATATATTGCTGTTTTTCCATTGTTTTCGCAAGGCAAGGGGGGTATCATAGTCAGTAACATGCCACATTTTGACGAAGATAAACAGAATAAAAAAATCGACGAATTTCGTCGACGCGAAGAAGAAGATCTTGCAAAAATGCTCTCCGAAAAATACGGTGTCTCTTATATCGATCTCTCCGTGACAGCAATAGACGCCGAGGCTCTGCGTGTCATTCCCGAAGACACTGCACGACACGCACTCATTGCCCCCTTCCACCTTGTTGAAAAAAAACTGTACCTCGCCGTACACTCACCACAAAAAGAAGAAACGAAGTTCGCCATCACCGACCTTGAGCGGCAAGGATTTGCTATTGTTGTATTTATTACCTCCATGGCGAGCCTTGAGCGTGTGTGGTCACGGTATAGCGACCTTTCTTTTGTACGCGGAGAAAAAGCGGGAGTGCTTGAAATTTCAAACGAAGATATCGCCTATTTTATTGACCGCATTCATACCTTCCAAGATATCACAAAGATCATTGAAGAAATCCAGGCCGGCATTGAGCAGTCCCACCAAATGTCCCGAATTCTCGAGGTTGTACTCGCCGGAGCAATGTCGACCGACGCTTCAGATATTCACCTCGAGCCCGAGGAGGCGCGGGCCAGGCTCCGTGTCCGCCTCGATGGAGTACTTCATGATATTACTTTCTTCGACCAACGTACCTACCGCCTCATTCTTTCCCGCATGAAACTCGTCTCGGGAATGAAGCTCAATGTTACCGACATCGCTCAAGACGGCCGCTTCAGTGTGAAGATCGGAGAAAGTGAAGTGGAAATCCGCTCCTCAGTCCTTCCTGGTACCTATGGCGAGTCGGTGGTGCTCCGAGTACTCAATCCAAAGATCATCAACATTCCATTCGAAGATCTCGGCATAGACCCGATGCTCAACGAAATCCTTTTGCGCCAGCTCGACAAGCCAAACGGCATGATCCTCACCACGGGTCCGACCGGCTCAGGAAAAACGACCAGCTTGTACGCCTTTATGAAAAAGATGTACACGCCAGAACTCAAAATCATCACCATTGAAAATCCAATCGAATATCACATCCCGGGTGTGGTGCAAACACAGACAGATGAAAAGAAAGGCTACACATTTTTCACCGGACTCAAGTCTGCTCTCCGCCAAGACCCGGACATCATCATGGTGGGTGAGATCCGAGACGCAGAGACCGCTCGCACCGCAATAGACGCCTCCCTCACCGGACACCTGGTATTCTCTACTCTGCACACCAACAATGCGGCCGGGGCGATACCACGTTTGATCGGCCTTGGGGTCAATCCAAAAATTATTGCGTCTGCTATTAATATCGCCATGGCTCAACGCCTCATCCGTATTCTTTGTACTCACTGCAAAAAAGAAACACCACAAACCCCCGAGGAAAAAAGAGTTATTGACGACGTTCTTGCCGGTATTGTGGCCCGACGCGTAAAGAATACCGGGACACTCTGGAAACCGGGAGCCTGTGAGGAATGCAACGGTACTGGATACAAAGGACAGATTGGTATCTACGAGGGTATCTTAGTCGACTCTGCTATAGAAGGCGTGCTCGACCAAAACCCAAGCGATCGTGAAATAAAAAAAATATCCCGAAACCAAGGGATTATAGATATGCGGGAAGATGGAGTACTCAAAGTACTCAAGGGAACAACATCTCTTGAAGAGCTCTATCGCGTCGTCGACATGACAGGAGAGCGATAAAATTTTTTAGAAAAAGTTTTCCCTATACAAAAAATTTTTGCACGGTAGTATGCAAATATAAGGAGAGAGAAACCGCAACACTAATACCTCGGCAATCCTCTTTGATTTTGGTATCGGCACAAAAAGTTAAGTTTTTCCCTAAGGAACATCAGCGTACTTCACACGAGGTAAAGACCCCAATGCCCTCGGGAAAAACCCGGAAGCATTGAAATGCCCGATTGCCAAGGTATTATCGGTGCGGTTTTTGTTTTGCTATAATGTAGAAGAACAGGAAAGTTCGTACTCTTAACTTATCATATAAGCAAAATAATGTCAAGCAACCTCCCCTCACATCTTCCCGCGCCAGAGGTCTCATCTGGGCTCGACCAAACGCTTCGACCCGGAAGCTGGGATGAGTATGTGGGCCAAAAACATATAAAAGAGAACCTTTCTGTCCTTCTTCAGGCTTCGGAAGAGCGCTCCGAACCGCCTGAGCACATCCTTTTTTACGGGCCACCAGGGCTTGGGAAAACCACCCTCGCCCACCTGATTGCAAAAGAAACCCGCAAACAAATCAAAATCACCTCGGGGCCAGCCATTGAGAAAGTCGGCGACCTCGCTTCTATTCTTACTAATCTTTCGCCTGGAGATATTCTTTTCATCGACGAGATTCACCGACTCAACAAAATGATCGAGGAAGTACTCTACCCCGCCATGGAATCACGAACCCTCGATATTATTCTCGGAAAAGGCCCGTCGGCACGCACGATTCAGCTTGAACTTCCAGCATTTACCCTCATTGCTGCCACTACACGCATCGCCCTCCTCTCTTCCCCGCTCCGCTCACGTTTTTCTGGCGGTGTCTTCCGACTCGAATTTTATACATTAGAAGAAATGGAGAATATCATTCGACGCTCAGCAAAAATTCTCGGCGTTGACCTTGATCGTGAGGCGGCAATAGAAATCGCGCAACGAAGTCGCTTTACCCCACGCACCGCAAACTACCTTTTAAAACGCGCTCGTGATTACGCCCAGGTACACAAACTCCCCCTCTCTCGTGACACTGTGCACAGAGCGCTTTCTCTTTTAGAAATAGACGAAGCGGGACTCACCTCGGCCGACAGGAAAATGCTCTCTGCTATTATCCAAAATTTCAGTGGCGGTCCGGTGGGTATTTCCACCATCGCCACCTCCCTTTCAGAAGAAGAGGGCACCGTGGAAGAAGTGTATGAGCCGTACCTCATCCAGACCGGCATGCTCGAGCGCACTCCGCGTGGGAGAGTGGTGACAAAAAAGGCGTATGAGCACCTCGGCTTCGAACTCCCAGAGGATGCGCAAGGCCGGTTGCTGTAAAAATCCTCTTGTGTTAAAAAAGTATTATGTCAGGACACAACAAGTGGTCAC
>CALMXW010000015.1 GCA_937871115.1 uncultured bacterium | reverse complement strand
CCTTTCAACTTTGGCGGAGACGACAGGATTCGAACCTGCGAGGGCTTGCACCCTACCTCGTTAGCAGTGAGGCGCTTTCGACCACTCAGCCACGTCTCCAAATAATTTTTACGCTTTCGGCTTCACCCCGCCTTGGCGGGGCAGGCTCAGCCACGTCTCCAAAATTGCTTCGCATAGCTACTTTATCACAAGTTCTTTTTCTTTTCCATTTTGTTTTTCAATGCGCCACGGCTGCGCCATACACCCTCCTCGCCCCGGCTTCGAGGAGCACTTTGCGGCATTCGGCTATCGTGGCTCCCGTGGTGGTGACGTCATCTACAATAATGACGACTTTTCCGCGCACGGCTTCGGGATTTGAAACCTGAAACGAGCCCGCGAGATTCTTTAGGCGGGTTTCGCGATCTTTAAACGAGCTCTGGTGCGGAGTCTCTCGCGATTTTACGAGTGCGTCTTTGCTGAGCACAAACGTCGCTGGGTCGAGGCTCGCAAGGGCACTGGCAATAATCCCCGACTGATTAAACCCGCGCTCTCTTTCGCGCTTTTTCGAGAGAGGGACGGGGAGGAGGAGAATTTTTTCTTGTGCTGATGAGAGGGGATTGTAAAATACCTCCCGCTCAGAAAGCTCTTCGAGAAGCTTGTCGTACATCGCGGTGGCGAAAACACTCGCGAGGCGTTTCGCTCCACGGTATTTCAGGTCGAGTATGGCGCGGCGGACAGAGGTGTCTTGGTACGACCACACCGCAAACGTGTCGGCGATATCTGGTGCACCGGCGGGCTTGGCCTGGCTCTGGCACGACACGCAAAAATCTTCGTTGGGGGCGCCACACCCGACACAAGAGCGGGGGAAGAGGGCGTCGAGAAAATTTGAGAGTATCTTTTTCAACATATCTTCCAGCTTCCCATAATAGACGCGAGGTGACCAAACTGATATAATGTCTCCATAAATCTAATACACTATGCCACTTGGAATCAAGTTTGGGGAACTCTTTGGGTCTGTCGGAAAAATGTTTGATAAAAACGAAAGTGTCCTTGGCCTCGACATCGGCTCTTCGTTTATCAAAGTCATACAAGTGCGCAAGGATCAATCGCGCGCCATTTTAGAGACGTACGGCGAGCTCGCCCTCGGGCCATACGCCGGGCTCGATGTGGGGCGGGCGACAAACCTTCCCGTAGAAAAGATCGTCGAAGCGGGGCGAGATATTTTTCGCGAAGCCAACGTCACCACCAAAGTCGGCTCCATCTCTCTGCCACTCTCTGCTGCACTCCTCACTCTCATCGAAGTGCCGGCTATGGATGAAAGCAAGCTCGCAGAAATTATTCCCATTGAGGCGCGAAAATATATTCCTGTTCCCATCACCGAAGTCGCGCTCGACTGGGTGGTCATCCCTCGGCCAGAATTTACTTCCGAAAATGGCGAGGAGCCTACCGATGAAGAAAAGCGTCGCGGAGACAAGCTCCAGGTGATGATCGTCGCTATCCACAACCAAGTGCTCAACAAATATCAGGACGTTGCAGTCAAGCTCGGCATCGAAAAAGTTTCGTTCGAGATTGAAGTGTACAGCTCCATTCGCGCCACCATCGGCCACGATATGTCTCCCATCATGTTCCTCGACTTCGGCGCAGGAATGACCAAGATCGCTCTCGTGGAGCAGGGGATTATCAAAAGTGTGCACATGATTTCCCGTGGATCGCAAGACCTCACCCTCGCTCTTTCTCGCTCGCTCAACATCACCGTGGCAAAAGCCGAAGCACTCAAGCGCGATGTGGGGCTCCTCGGCCGCGATGAAGATGCGAAAAAAGTTTCCGCCGTACTCGAATCCTCCGTGAGCTACATCTTTGCCGAGTCCAACCGCGTCCTTCTCAACTACCAAAGCAAGTTCAATCGCACCGTGAGCAAAGTCGTCCTCACTGGCGGGGGAGCGCTCCTAAAGGGTCTGCCCGCGTACGCAAAACAATTCCTCGATGCGGAAACAGTATTCGGCAATCCGTTTTCCAAACTCGAAACGCCCGCTTTCCTCGCACCGCTCCTCAAAGAGGCTGGTCCGGAATTTTCTGTCTCCATCGGGCTCGCGCTGAAAAAACTTTCCGAGATAGATTCCTAGACTCTCTTTATGTTTCCCAAAAATTTCAAAAATTTTGCTCGACGCAATCTTCCTCTCGTCACGGGCATCGAGACGGCGTTTCCTCCATTCCCGATCGACCTCTCGCGTTTTGCTGCGTCAGTCGGAGAAGCCTTTCACAACCCGGGAGCTTTTTCGGAAAGTGTTGCAAACAGTAGCACTTTCATTACTTTTAAATTTATCCTCGCTTTTCTTTCGATGATCTTTCTCGCTGGCATCGTCACTCTTTTCCCGAAAATCACCGAGGCAGAAGAACGGAGGCGAGCCCTTCTTCGCGGCCCCCTGAAAGAAAAGGTGGTTTCGTATCCTCCACGTTGGGAAGTCGTGCTCTCTCATCTCGAGAGTGGCAACGCGCCCGAGTGGAAGCTCGCGGTTTTGGAAGCCGACAATATCCTCGCCGAAGTGCTCCACCGGCTCGGCTGCCCGGGCAATACCATCGGCGACATGTTGAAAAGTTTGAAGCCGGGAGATATTTTGAGCATCAACGACGCTTGGGAAGCGCACAAAGTCCGCAACTCCATCGCCCACGAGGGCTCCAAGTACGAGCTCAGCTATCGCGACGCCGCCCGCACTATCGACCAGTATGAAACCGTTTTCCGCGAGGTCAATTATTTACAATAATCATTCGCCATAGTATGAGAAACCTCTTTGATCTATTCGATAAAACATTTTTCAAATTCCTCCTCGGTTTTACTGCTGTCATCAGTGTGAGTATCTTTCTCCTTGGTATCGCGAGCGGATACGGCGGTTGACTTTTCGCGCCATCTTTGTTATCGTACCCCCAGCTTTTCAGCACGTTGAAAGCCAAACCGAAAGGGAGGCTTTTTTTGTTTTCCCTTTCACTTGTAACTTGTTTTCCATACAATGGAGATATTGTGATGAAGAAAAAATCAGCACTCATCCTTGGGCTCATTCTCCTTCTCGTCGGAGGAGTGGCTTACGCCGAGCTTCCACCACGAGTTTCCTGGACACCAGGGCAGCTCAAGCCAGTAAGCATTGCTCCAGGGGGGAGTGCGAGCTATAACTTTACCCTCACACACACGGGAATACTTCCAGTGCTTTTCACTCATCAGCTCCGTGTGGTGGCTGAGGGAAGTATTGTTCCCTATGTGACCATAACACAACCAAAGTTTCCTTCTGTGTTTAAGAAAGGGAACCAAGCAACACTCAGTGTGAAGGTGATGGTCTCGACTACCACTCCGCTTTCGGTAAAAGATGGTCAGCTGGTACTCAAGCGATTTATCACCGTAAAAGTAGGGAAAGGTACGAAAGAAATTGTTACCGATGTCTGGCGAGCCGATGCTCTGCCAGTGGAGCTGACGTTTTCGACGATACCATTGCCCGCCGACCCAGACAAAACAACTGATGAGGCCACGATTCTTGGCGTAGATATTGGTGGACCGGCTGGTGCACCAAATGGTGTTCCTGATCGTATTGATCGTTGGATTGGTTTTACCGCTCCCGAGTCGGAAAAAAAGCGAGCGGCAATGACCTTGGGTGCAAAAGCTCAGCAGGATTTCTTCAAGGACTACCTCGCTCACTTGGGCGAAGACCCGAACGACCCGGCTGTGGTGGCGAGGGTGCTTGCAGCGGACACAAGAATTAAAGCGGGGCACTGTTCTATGTATGCTTTCGGTGTTCGCCCGGGATTTTCCATTGACGATGCTCCATGGAAGACATACAGGAAGAACAGCGAGGAACTCGATGCTCTCTTCATGGACACCCCGGACCGTATTCGTGCTTTCTGGAAATCTGAGAAGCCACTCGTGGCGACAGGAGGTCCTAACGTTCAACCCGAGCAATTTAGACAGGAATGTCTAGACCTAGGCCTTGACCTTGACGCACTGCCCAACTAACTAAATCTGAAGGAGATTCGAAATGAAAGTAGTAAAATGTATCACTCTCACGGTAATGATGTGTATATCGTTTTCTGTACAAGCAGTATGCCCAACACAGGAAACGACAGCCGTATTCATTAATGGGGTGTGGACGAAGAAGAAGGATGCTGAGAATCACTCTCTTGCTCTCGAAGCAGCGGGGAGACAACAAGGTCTTTCCTCGGACTGCGTACACTTCCAGTATTCACATACCCAGGACAATGGCAAGATCAGCGACATTGTTGAGGCGATGGTACAGAAATCGGTGGAGCTCAACGTTGATTTGTTAGATATTGTAAGGGCCTTCTTTTTGGCAATTACAATATCAGCGACACAAGACCCCTTTCTCGCTTTCGCGCTTGATGCAGTTGTTGTCAAAGGATACGAAGGAGAGCTTGCTCTCAACGAGGCGCAGGCAGTGAAACACTTGGATAGATTCAGATCGCTTGCTCTGAATCTCGGACATCGCGGGATCATGGTGACCCACTCTCAAGGCGGGCTGTATGGAAACAGGGTTTTTGATCTCCTGACTTTGCAAGAAAAGGGCAACACGCGAATGGTGAGTGTCGTCACTCCAGCAGCATTTGTTGCGGATATCGGACCAAACACTCGCCTCTCTCGAGATGGCGTGGCAAATCGTTTCTTTCTCGCTGCTGTTACCGAAGGTATGATTCAAAATGTGGGTCGGCTCTGCGACAAAGAAGGCGCTGAAAACGGAAACTCCTGGCCGTGTCATCAGTTTGAAGAGGGATATCTTCACGACATTCAAGCCCGTCAGAAAATTGTCAACGATATCATCGCCGCGCTCCCACAGGAAGCAAGTGGTGGTACGGTCTCCGGAGTGGTGACGGTAGATACTGGAGGTGGAGCCACATCAGTAAGTGGAGCTTTCCTAAGTATCTGCACGCTTCAGGAAGGTCAGTTTGGTAAATTCTGTGACGTTACACTCGCAAGCACGACAAGTGTGAGCAGTGGGGGATACCAGTTTACCAACCTTCCACCTTGTGATCCTTGTCGTATCTGGGCGGCGGCATCAGTTGGAGGAAGTGCTTACGTTGGACAAGCTGACTTCAGTCTTCCTGCAAACGGCACAGCGACAGTGGGTGTTCTGCTTGGCCCGCTTATCTTCAACTAATATGTTCTTCTAAAATTGTGATTCGTCACGAAATTGATTTCACTCTGTGCTGACATGATGTCGGCGCAGAGTTTTTTCTTGGGCGGTTGACTTTCCCCCTCATTTCATTTATTCTCTTACTTATCAGCCGCAGAGACAGCAGGTGGGCACAATATCCTTTATTTAAGCCCTTAAATTACCTGCCGAGTGGTCGAGCTCAACACCCCAAAGTGGGTCAGGGCGGCTGTATCAACAATATAAGCCGTTTTTTTTTATGGCAATCAGCAGAGCAAAAAAAGAAGAGGTATACAAAAAGCTTTCCGATATTGCTTCCGGCAAAGGGACGCGAGTGTTTGTAAACTTCCACGGTCTCACCGTGACCGAAGTGACAAACCTTCGCCAATCCCTCCAGAAAGAAGGCATCGGATATTTCGTCGCAAAGAAATCTTTGCTTCGAAAAGCATTCAGTGGATCGAAGATTGAAGGACAGATCCCAAATCTTCCAGGAGAGCTCGCACTCGCGTATGGAGAGGATGATATCGCCCCAGCGCGCGAGATGTATAAATTCCAAAAAGCACTCAAGGGGAAACTCACGATGCTCGGAGGAATCTTCGAAGGAACGTATGCAAATGAGGAACACATCACCGCCATTGCTACCATCCCTTCACGCGAGGTTCTCTACGGACAGTTTGTCAATGTCATCAACTCGCCGATCCAAGGTCTCGTTATGGCACTCGATGCTATAGCAAAAAAGCGAGAGGCATAAAAATTTCTCGTATCATTACTTAGTTAAAAATTATTATCATGTCAGACGAAACAACAGTCACAACAGAGGCCGAGGCGGTAGAAGTACCGGCAAAATTCAAGGCTCTCGTAGAACAGATCGAAAAGATGAGCGTGCTCGAGCTCAATGAACTCGTCAAACTCTTCGAAAAGAAGTTTGGTGTTTCTGCAGCAGCCGTCGTCGTAGCAGGAGCCGGTGCTCCAGCAGGCGAAGCAGCAGAAGAGAAGAGCATGTTCAACGTCGAGCTCACCGCAGCAGGCGACCAGAAGATCCAGGTCATCAAGGTGGTCAAGGATGTTCTCGCCCTCGGACTCAAAGAGGCAAAAGACCTCGTCGAGTCTGCTCCGGCAATGCTCAAAGAAGGAATGAAGAAAGAGGAAGCTGAAGAACTCAAGAAGCGCATCGAGGAAGCAGGCGGAAAGGTGACTCTCAAGTAACTCACTCTCCTGTTTTTCTAAAAAAGCAAAAGTGCCACTCTGAAACACGAGCGGCACTTTTGCTTTTTACTCGTTTGCGCTGTATATCTCCGATATAAACACGGCACTCGCAAAAAATAAAAGCCAGCTTTTGCTTTTTACTCGTTTGTGTTTATAATGACTTCATGGAAATACTCGCTCGACTCCTCGGAAGTGAAGAAAAAGTAAAAATTATGCGGCTTTTTCTTTTGAACCCCGACACGCCATTCGACTCCGCCACTATTTGCGAGCGGAGCAAGATAGTACCCGGTGCGTTGCGCCGCGAGATTGGCGGGCTCGTCAAAGCAGGCTTCGTGCGGCCAAAAAATTTTACGAAAGAAATCGAGCGCAAGCAGGGGGGTGGTGTGCGGATTATCAAAAAGCGCACCTCCGGCTGGCAACTTGATTTGGAGTTTCCGCTTCTTTCGCAGGTACGCGACCTCCTCATATCAGCAGAGCCGCTGAAACAATCCGATATAATACACCGTTTCAAACATGCGGCGGGGAAGTGGAAGCTCATCATCGTCTCTGGTGTGTTCATCCGCAACGAAGACAGCCGTGCCGACATCCTCCTCGTGGGTGACAACCTCAAAAAGAAGAGCATCGAGACTGCTCTTCGCGGTATTGAAGCAGAAGTAGGAAAGGAGCTTTCATACGCCTACTTTGAAACACAAGATTTTATCTACCGACTCAACGTCTACGACAAATTTATACGCGACGTTCTCGATTTTCCTCACGAAAAAGTATACGACAAGCTGGGGATTGTATAGCCACGGGGAAGTGATACTATAAAAAGAGCACAGATCTCTCGTTTATTTATTACTCATCATCATTCATTACATCATGAATCCTTTTGTGGACGTGTTGCGCCACTCGCTCGAAAGCATGCTTTTGGGAGTGGTCGTTTTTCTTCCGAAGATTATTATTGCCCTCATCATCCTCCTTGTCGGATGGATTGTGGGAGTATCTTTTGAAAAAGTCATCTCTCACCTCATACGGGCGATTAAGGTAGACAGCCTCCTTGAGACAGCCGGCGTCGGGCGTTTCCTTGCAAAAGCAAATATACGGCTCGACATCGGATTTTTCTTTGGCGTGCTCGTGAGATGGTTTGTTGTCGTCGGATTTTTAATCGCTTCGCTCGAAATAGTCGGACTCACCGAAGTAAATGAATTTCTTAAAAACGTCGTCCTCGCCTACATCCCACAGGTCATCATTGCGACTTTCATTCTTCTCGTTTCAGCTGTTGCTGCTAATGTGATGCAAAGGATTGTCATCTCTTCTACGAAAACCACCGGCTTTGACGGCGGGCAGCTCCTCGGAGCCATCACGAGCTGGTCTATCTGGGTCTTCGGCTTCATCTTTGCCCTCGCTCAGCTCGGTATCGCAGCAGAGTTTATGCGCATACTCTTTACCGGTATTATCGCCATGCTTGCCCTCGCCGGAGGTATCGCTTTCGGACTCGGGGGGAAAGACGCCGCCGCTCGATTTATCGAAAAGCTTCGCATGGAAGTTTCAGACCGAAAGAGGATATAGAGACTTGCTCATCGCCCCGCCCCGTAGTATAATGCGGAAACATCGCGGGGTGGAGCAGTGGTAGCTCGTTGGGCTCATAACCCAAAGGTCGTTGGTTCAAATCCAACCCCCGCAACAAGATTGCAAAAATGCCCTCGTTCGGGGCGTTTTTGATTCGAAAGAGAGAGGGTGGGTTGAAATTTGCCGCATAAGATGCTATTTTAATCCTTGAGGGTTTACGTCTTCATATGACGTCGGGGTAGCTGTCTTGGCTGATACGACCTCCTTTACAATGTCGGGGTAGCTCAGTTGGTAGAGCACAGCACTCATAAAGCTGCGGTCGCGGGTTCGACCCCCGCCCTCGACACACGAAACAAATGTTTCGGAAAAAATATTTTTGTTTTGAATTTTGCAGTGGTAGCTGATTTGGTTAGGTAACATCGTTTAAATATTGCAGTGGTAGCTCAGCTGGTTAGAGCATCCGCCTGTCACGCGGAAGGTCGCGGTTTCGAGTCCCGTTCACTGCGCCAAATAAAAAAACAACCCCCTAGATTTTTCTGGAGGTTGTTTTTTTTAAATCTTGTTACACTTTCTTCGGCTTGTAGTCTTCTGGTGCTTTGGCGAGCCATTCTTGTATCTCCGCTTGTGTGAGGAGCCCGGCTTGTGCGCCTATTTTCTGCACCACAGACATCGAGTTTATCGGCGCCCAAAGAAGTGCTTCTTCGATCGGTTTTCCCATCGCAAGTGCTGCGGCAAACGTAGAGGAGAATGCATCTCCAGCACCAGTGCGTTCAAATGGGGGAGCGGGGTCAGGGTAGGGGGGCATAAACCATGTCTCGCCCGTTTCTTTATTAAACACATGCGCGCCATTCGGTCCGTCGGTGATGACAGAAATCTTTGGTCCTTTTTCGCTCATCATGCGTGCCAGATTGCCCGCATTATTTTCGGTAACATTTCCGAGGATTTCCTGCGCCTCTTCTTTGTTGCAGAAAAATACTTCCGTGTGTTCATAAATATCACGCAGGGCTTCCGTCCCGAGTTTTATCTGGAATGTCCCCGGCTGAAAAGCGAGCTTTGTTTCTGGATGAGATTTTATATATTCGCCAACTTGCTTGTGGTAGTCGAGAGAATTTTGCCCAACCGAGCTGAAGTAAAGCCACTTCGGAGAGCCGACATCTGGGAGCGCGTATGGATATTCCTCGTGCTTGATGAGGATAGTACGCTCAGCTCGATACCAAAGGACGTAGTGATAGTTGGAAAGAAGTCCTTCGTGTACTCGCACGAAATCCGTAGCGATGTTGTTTGATTTGAGCGTTGCGACGTCTTCGCGACCATGCTCGTCGCCCCCCACATCGGCCACAAGTGCCGTGCGGAGACCGAGGCGTGCCGCAGAGGCGGCAGCGTTGGGGCTGTTGCCCACGGCGGAGACAACGGTGGCAGACTCATAGGGTATTTTCGCGCCATTTAAAAGACAAAGCTGTTGTTCATGCTTCAATCCATCGTAATAGACTTCTGCAGTGATAAGGCGAATGAAGGCGTCTGTCACAATATCTCCGATCGCAACAAAATCGAAATTGTTCTCCGTGGTGTTTTCAGGCATCGTATTTTGCGTTATTGGTTTTATCCGCGTATAATTAGCCATTATACTACTACGTAGTGGATTACGGAATATTAAAATTTTTCAAGTCCTCGGGTCTCCTCGCTCTGCTCGGCCAGACATTGAAAAATCTTAATCTTCCGTAATCCACAGGATAAAACATGAAAACACTTCGCGAAGTCATCCATGAAGCCGACGCAAACCACACTGCCATTGGGCACTTCAGCTTTTGCAATATTGAAACTTTTTGGGCCATCGTAAATGTGGCTCGCCATTTGAATTTGCCTATCATCCTCGGCATGACCGAAAGCGAACGAAAATTCTTCGGCGAGAAGCAGGCGGTCGAGCTCGTGCGAAGTGTCCGCGAAGAATTTAATCACCCCATCTTCATCAATGCCGATCACACCTACAGCTTCGACGGCGTAAAAGTGGCGGTGAAAGCCGGGTTTGATTCTATCATTTACGATGCGGCGGAAAAATCTTTGCGAGACAACATTGAGGAGACAAAACAAGTGGTAGATTTTGTACGCGGAGCAAATCCAGACATCATGGTAGAAGGCGAGCTCGGATACATTGGCTCTTCTTCAACCATCCACGAGAGCTTTCCCGAAGGAGTAAAGGTCAACCCCGAAGCACTCACGACAGCCGAAGACGCGAAGAAATTTGTAAAAGAGACGGGCGTTGACCTTTTAGCACCCGCCGTAGGAAGCATAGACGGAAAACTTCTGCATGGGGCCGAAGAGCTCGACATCGACCGCATCAAAGCCATCAAGGCAGCGGTGACTGTCCCTCTCGTGCTTCACGGAGGGTCGGGGATCCAGGAGCAAAGCATGCGTCGCTCACGAGAGGCGGGGATTTCGGTAATCCACATTACCACCGAATTCCGCCTCGCTTATCGAAACACTCTCCGAGACATGCTGATAAAGTTCCCCGACGAAATCGCGCCCTACAAACTCATGGAAAACGTCATCTTCGAAATGGAGAAGGTCGCTGAAATAAAACTTGGAATAATAGCGAACATAAAGACATCATAAATACCACTCATCATGAACGGAAGTTTCACCCCCCTCACATCACTCATGCTCGGGCTTGCTCTTGGAGCGGCCGGAGTTTTTCTTGTGCTTCTTTTTTTGCGCCGAAAAGATTCTCAACAAACAGATGAGCTCGGAGAAAAGACGAGCCGGTACGATCAATCTTTCCTCCTGCTCCAAAACCAACTCGAGTCGCTTTCCCGTGTGATGGACCAAAAGCTGGGCGAGTCGGCCGGGCAGACAGTGAAGCAATGGGGCGAGTCGCAAAAGCTCATGGGCGATATTCACCGTGAGATGACAAACCACCTCACCCAAGTCACTCGCGCGGTGACAGAGGCCAACGAAGGCTCCAAGCAAGTGCTTGGCGTGGCCGACCAAATCCGGAACCTCGAGCGGGTGCTGACCCACCAGAAACAGCGTGGCACACTCGGCGAAGCATCGCTCGAGCTCATCCTCTCCAACATCCTCCCGCCCACTGCGTACAAACTCCAGCATTCTTTTCCAAATGGCGAGACGGTGGACGCGGCGATCCTCACCAAAGAGGGGATTATACCGGTGGATGCAAAATTCTCGCTCGACAATTACAACCGCATTGTTTCCGAGCTCGACCCGGGGAAAAAAGAGGAGTACGAAAAAGATTTTAAAAATGACCTCAAGCGCCGCATCGACGAGACGGCAAAATATATTCGTCCTGCAGATGGCACACTTCCATTTGCCATGATGTTTATCCCTGCGGAAGGAATTTACTATGACCTTCTTATCAACGAGATCGGTGCGGTGAAAGTAAACACCCGAAGCCTGATCGACTATGCCTATCGCGATAAGAATGTCATCATCGTTTCGCCCACCACTTTTTCCGCGTATCTCCAGTCGGTACTCTACGGATTCCGTGCATTTCGTATCGAAGAAAGCGCGCTTCTGATTCGCAAAAACGTGGAAGGGCTCGAGAAACATCTCCGCGTGTATGAAGAATATTATCGCAAGCTCGGCAAATCGCTCGAGACCACCGTCTCCCACTACAACACCGGCTACAAAGAGCTCGGCAAGATTGATAAAGACGTATTGCGCATCACTGGCGAGTCTGCCGGCATCGACCCGCTTACCCTCGAGAAACCCACTTCGGGAGTGGTGGATGAATAAAAAAAGCCCCAGCTGATAAACACAGCGGGGCTTTTGCTTTAAGCACGAGAGCAACAGAAATTATTCTGCGTCGTTTACAAGATACGGTCTTATACGGTCTTTTACGTCACGGTATGCTTCACCCCCTATCGGACAATTGAGGGTGATCGTTACCACCCTGTGGTCCGGTGGAATTCCCGCTCCCTGAGGAATACGGCCTGTCGTAATTTCGTGTATTGATACACCCTTACTCCGGACTTTTGCAAGACTATCTCTTAATGCCCCCGGAGTGTTTGGGAGAGAAATAAGCGCTTGAAAATATCTTGCAGTGATCCGTATTCCCAAGTCTTTCTCATTACGAGACAGTCGCAGCAGGGCATTATTTGCAGGTTCTCGTTCATGATCCTGAACAACGATTTTTCCATGCCCCGACAAAGAGCACGGCTTGGTGCGCAACACAAAACTGAATATCTTTTCCCATAGAGGTATCTTGCGTTCCACAGCAATGAGGTCGATTTCCTCAAGATTGAGATCGCTCAGAGCTTGAAAAATTCTCAACGCTACCCCCGGACGGTTCTTGCAATCAAACTCAATAATTACCATCTTTATTCCCCTCAAGGCTAAGTTACGTTTCTTCTCTGAAAAGCATAATGATGCATAGAAGCATGTGCTGTCAAGGTTTTACTCGTTAGACTTCGAGCGCTGTGTGCTGATATTATGAGAGTATGAAAAACAACTACAGCGCTTGGGAAATAGATGTCGAAACTTTCCCTCGAGAGGGGACTACCTCACAAAAGCTCGAATTCCTCATCCGCTTCGCCGTACTCGCGCCTTCGAGCCACAACACCCAGCCGTGGAAATTTGAGATTCACACCGACAAGAATGAAATTGTTTTATCTCCGGATTACTCTCGCGCGCTCGAAAAAAGCGACCCGGGAAATAAACTCCTTTTCGTAAGCCTCGGCTGTGCTCTGGAAAATCTTCTCGTCGCCGCAGAGTATTACGGCTTTTCCTCTGAAGTTTTTTATGATCAACCAACGCCGGAAAAGATTTCGATACGCCTCGCGCAGAATAATCCCACTTCTTCCGATAAAACTTTTATTCAGAGCATTGTGACTCGTGCAACGAATAGAAATAAATATAAAAATATCGCACCGAGTGCAGAGATACTTTCACTCGTGTACTCCTGTGCGACGCGCGATACCAGCGTAAATATTCTCACCGAAGAAAAAGAGAGGCTCGTGGCGGCTGACATCACCAACCGCGCCGGCAAAGAAGCTTTCGTTGATGCCGACTTCCGCAAAGAGCTCGCGCACCACATGAAATCCAACACGACTTCTTCTTCCACTGGTATGCCTGGTTTTGGGATGGGAATGCCACTTCCTGTTTCTTTCGTCGCCCCGCTCGTCGTGCCACGCTTCGGGCTTCCAAAAAATATTGAGAAAGAAAATGGCGAGCTTTTAGAGAAACACACTCCGGCTTTTGTGATCATCTCCACCATAGGGAATACAAAAAACGACTGGATCAATGCCGGAAGAATTTCGCAAAAAATAATGCTCCTTGCGGAACAGAACGGGTATCATACGCATCCACTCGCAGCAAGTGTGGTAATAGGGGAGTACTGGAAAGAAATGCAGGCACTCATCAAGACCAGCTTCCGCCCGCAATTTTTCCTGCGCCTCGGCCAAGCAGAAAAATCCGAGCGCCACAGTCCGCGGCTGAGGGTGGAAGAGGTGATG
>CALMXW010000014.1 GCA_937871115.1 uncultured bacterium | reverse complement strand
CCAGCTATCGAAATCCTTGTGCACAGTAGTTATTTCTTAACTTTAGGTCGATCTAATTGTTCAAGAAGACGAATTATGCGAAAGGCAGACAGGCTACCATATTTTTCCCCAAACAATACGGCTAGTTCTGTAATAGTTTTATCTTCTGGGTCTTTTACAGCTTTTTCTGCTGACCTCAATTCAATGACGTCACCCCCACCCACACGATAATCAAAGACATTGTGAAGGTTTCCTATAATTTTACTTTTCGAAAACCCGGCCAGTTTCTGTCTCGTTTTGCATGAAGTTATTATGTCAGATAGTTTGGAGCAAAAGAACTTGACAATTTTACTTTTTTCCGTTACAATTTTGTTAGTTTCTGGAGTGAACAAACCTTAATTAGCCACAAGGCTGGAGGTGTTGGATGTCTTTTCGAAAGAGATTGGTGGCAGACTTTTTGTTCGTCACCCAAATCATCGGGGCCATGGTTTTTTGTGGGGCATATATTCTGCGGTCACTGACAGATGTGTCTGGCTCCAGTCTGGCACAATTCGGAACGGTTTTTGCCTTCCTTCTCTTTCATCTCACACTTGGTGTTGCAGCACATAAAGCCGCACCCAGTCGTGTCACGAAACAAGCCATTGCGACCTATCTTATCTGGCTTGTATTGATGGGCTCTCTGATGCTGGCAGTAGGGATAAACCCTGCTTACCACTGGAACGAGAAAGATACGACGACATTGGAAACAACCGCTATTTTAAGCGTTGCTGTGCTCATCATGCGTCGGATTGCGCACTTGCCATTTAGTGCTCCGGCGGTGAAAGGACTCTTCGCTATAGCATACAAATCAGTCCCGCAAGTGCTTCTGGGATGGAAGTTTCTTGCAGAGGGTGCGACCGGGACACCCGGCTTGTCAATAATAGTCGGACACGCGACAATCCTTGTGCGTCTCGGCCAGATTTACTTCATGGTACGGGAAGCAGGGTGGGATCGGAATCGTGCCTGGCTCGCGATCAGTGAGACGACAAACGAATTAAGTTGGATCGTCGCGAGCGTAGCATGGTGGTTTGTAGTGATGTAATTCAGAGGCCCAAGTCCAAAAGACTCGGGCCTCGTTTATTTTTATAGTTTGGAGCCACCTGTCGGGTTTGAACCGACGACCTACGGTTTACAAAACCGTTGCTCTACCAACTGAGCTAAGGTGGCGATGCTTTCTGTTTCTTCGGCAAAAAAATAAGCCGTGAGTACATAATACTCAAATTTGGAAAAATTAAAACCCCCCGTGGAGCTCTAATTTTCTTCCCGTGCTTTTCGTCGCGCTCGTATCTTGGTGACCCGCTTGTGCTCCGCGACTTCCTTGAGGAAAAGCGAGACGGCCCCCTGCTGCCTCCCGGTGCTACTTCGGCGTGCGAGACGCTCCTCGAGGCGCACCACGACCCTCTGCATGCCCCCTTTGACCCAATCCAGGGCTTTGGAGAAATAGTAGAGTGAGCGGGCGACGACGATGAGCATACCGCGCTTGCCATGTTCGAGGGCAATCTTTGAAACATCTTCAGCAAAGGTAAAGTACGAAGGCTGGACACCCAAAATGCGGATGCGGCCGCTCTCTATGGCGGCAAGCCTCTGCCAGAGCATAGCAATGAGTCCAATTGCAGAAAGAAAAAACAATGTAAGAAAAACGTACATATTTTTTATGTTTACCGTACTGCTCTTATGCAGCAAATCGCACAAAGCGTGAGACTTCTATTCTTTCGCCAAACTTTTGGGTGGCTGTCTGGATGAGGCCGTTGATGGAGACACTGTCGTCTTTGATGTATGGCTGATCGAGGAGAACTTTCAGTTTGTAATAATCTTCGAGTTTTCCAGTGAGAATCTTTTCCATCATGTCTGCTGGCTTGCCGGCAGGAATTTCGCTTTCGAGTGCAGTCTTAATCTTGGTCATTTCTTCTTCGGGAATGTCTTCACGCTTGAGGTATGTCGGGTTTGCGGCGGTGATATGCATGGCAATGTCGTACGCGAGCTTCTTAAACTCTTCGTTCTTTGCCACGAAATCTGTCTCGGTGGCGAGGATGATCATCGCGCCGACAGATCCACCCCCGTGAATATATGCCGCTACGTTTCCTGCGCCGAGGTCGCGGTCGGACTTTTTAGCGGCGATATTTCCGCTGATTTTTCGCAAAAGAATGAGAGCTTTCTCGATATCTCCGCCTGCTTCCTCGAGTGCTTTTTTGCACTGCATGACAGAAACGCCTGTTTTTTCGCGAAGCTCTTTAATTTGTTCTGTGGTAATCATATGTAGGTTATCATAACGCAAACACCTCTATTTGAAAAGTAGAAGTGTTGGGTAAATCTGTATTCTTATTTGTTTCGGTATGCTTCGGCTACTTTGTCTACGATGAAGCGGATGCTCGATGCTCCGGCGTCGTTGCCCGGAATCGGGAAGTCGGCATCTTTTAGGTTGCAATCAGAATTCATGAGTGCGATGACAGGGATACGTACGCGCTTTGCCTCCTGTACAGCGATCTCTTCCTGCCGTGTGTCTACCACGAAGAGAGCATCTGGAACGCGCGTCATGTTTTCAATACCGCCAAAGAGTTTGGTGAGGCGATCTTCTTCCATCTGGAGAAGGAGACGCTCTTTCTTTGTATATTTTTCGAGCTCGCCGTGTTCTTTTTGCTCGCGAAGGCTTTTGAGGCGGGCAACACGCTTTTTGATCTCTTCGAAGTTTGTAAATGTTCCCCCTACCCAGCGCTCTGCCACGTATGGCGCTCCGAGAGAAAGAGCTACTTCGGCGATGATTTTCTTTGCTTCGTTTTTTGTTCCTACGAAAAGAAGAGTCTTTCCACCAAGAGCAAGGCCACGGACAGCTTCGAGAGCGCGGGTGAGGTATTCGTCGGTCTTTTCGAGATCAATAATCTCTACGCGGTTTTTTGCGCCGTAGATGACTGGCTTCATGGAAGGGTGGCGACGGCTCTTTGAGTAGCCATAATGCACGCCCCCGTCAAACATAGCATCAAGCACAGCACTGGAAGCACCAGCTTTTTCTGCCTGTGTTTTCTTTGTTGTTTCTTCTTGGGTGTCTGTCTGATTCATATGTATTTAATGGGTGTATCCTACCAAAATACCCGTAATAATGCAAATAAGGCTTATCAAACCCGCCGTCGCGGGGCTGGTACGGGCAAAGGCGGGTCCACGAGGATTCGAACCTCGGTCACTGGTTTTGGAGACCAGGATTCTACCACTGAACTATAGACCCTTTAAAATCGAGGGTTTTTTTAGGGAGAGCTATTTCTTCACTTCTTTGTGCTTCGTGTGCTTGCGGCACCAATTGCAATGCTTGGCGAGGTCGAGCTTCTTTTCCACCTGCTTTCTGTTGCGTGTGGTGAAGTAGTTGACCCTCTTGCAGGTGGCGCAGGCGAGCTTTGCGATGTGATCTTGCGACATAATATTTTCTAATTTATGGACAAAGAATACTACAGGCTGGAAAAGAAAGCAAGGCGGGGCTAAAAAGCGAATCGGATGTCGCTAAAGTAGATATTACTTGCTTCTGTATCGCTCCAGAAGACGATACTTCCCAGCACTGCTCCATCGGCACCCAGATCCAAGAGCGGGATTGAGATAGTCTGGTAGTCACCGAGCTTTCCGTCTTCTGTATGCAGGTAATCCCGTAATGAAACATTTCCAATGATTACACCATTTGTATCATATACAGAGAGTCGGAGTGGAAGTGCGTCCCATCCCTTCATAATAATAACAAAATGGTGATAAGTGTAGGTGTCCATCCCAGTACTATCGTGGAAGGTAAGAGACGCATTTTCTTTGGCAAAGCTCGTGCCGAGTACTCCATCTTTAGACTCCCAATCGGCATCTCTTGCAGAAATTCCCCAGTCCTCCCCAATATCGTCCGCGTACACCTCGGGTGCTGTCGTGTGGGCAGAGATATGCACTGGCACTACGGAAGGCTGCGCGGTAAACGAAACCTCATCGAGGTAGATACCACCGGGGGCGTCACCTTGAAACACAACCTCTGCTATGACTTTTTTCTCGGCACCGAGAGAACGAAAAGGTACATACGCTTGGGCATACTCGGTAGTAATTTTCTGAGCACTCAAATATTTTGTTACCGGGACTGATCCGAGCTGTTTTCCGTTTGCATCGTAGGCAGTCAAAGTTATTTTCTCTCCCCCTTTCTCGCCGCGAATAGCAAAAATGAGCCCATCATATCCGCCACTGTATGTATCTACGCCAGCATCATTTTTGAGAAGAAGCATTCCCTGGGAAGAGGTGAAAGAAACTTGCATACCGTGTTCGCCCCTAAAAGAAAAAGGTGACTTTGTATTTACCTGTGCGGACGAAGTTTCAGCTCTCCATCCAGCAAGGAGAGTGTCGAGATAGACAAACTGCGCAGTGATTGGTGCGAGCTTCGGCGCTGCTGGCTCTGGACTTGTTTCTGTGGGTGAGCTAGCTGTAGGGCTTGCTTGTTCTGTAGAAATGACCGCATCGGCAGTCGTCTTTTTTTCTGGAGTTGTTGCGCCAGAGTGAAAGGAAAAAAACTTTTTCACTTCTTGTACCACAGAAAGTTTTTCTTTTACTGGAGGAGTTTTCTCTGGGGTCGCCGTAGCTACTGCCTCGAGAGATGGCTCTATTGCTGTGGCAGTGCTGGATGCAACTGGTGCTGGGGCTACGGTAGAGGCGTCGACGAGGGCAAAAAGCTTATCTTTACCACCCGACAGAGCAAAAACCCCGCCTCCGATAGCGAGGGTAATGAGGAAAACAGCAAAGAGTATGTGCTTTGTAAGCTCGGCCTTCATAAGGGGTAACCTAACATAAAGTACTGATTTTGTCCAGATAGCCTCCTCGTTATCTGAGGCTCATAACAAAGTCGTAATAAAACTTCTTGAGCTCATACCATTTTGTCGGGCTCGTAGGCTGGAGAGATATATTGTATTTTATCGGAAGGGTAAAATCTTTTGAGAATGGGATTGAGAGCGGGCTGTAGCCTTCTTTTGTAATGATAATAGTCCGGTTGCTCGTCGGGAAAAATATTTGGTAGAAACTGCTGTCGGTAATGGTGGAGTAACTCGTACTCGCGACCGATATTTTGACTCCGTCGAGAGGCTCACCGAGAGAGTCGGTGATCGACCCGTAGACAGAAGGCGCGCGGAAGTAGTTGCGCACAGCGTAGTACGCAGGCCGGGGAGTACCGTCGTCATTAAGGAGTGCAGTAGAGCCGCCAGAAAGATCCCAATAATTTACAAGCGGGACATGGTTACTTTGATCGTAAAGCACATTTAAGAGTGAGCTCACAAGGCTGGCTTGTTGCGGTGGGGTCATGTTCCCATTTAGGTCTGGTATAGGAGCACCAAATTCTCCAAGTCCAACTTGTGCGTTTTGTTTTCTAGAGATAGATGCCACGTCGGATGAAAAGCGACTCACAGAACCCACATAATGGTCTATCAGAATGCTCCCCCCAAGATCCCTTGCAGTATCGGGGGTGATGATATCTCTGGCAATATCTCCGTTCATAGAGGTGTAGACTTTCACTGACTTCCCTATTTTTGCGAATTCGCGATTTGAAATTTTGTACTCCTCCACAAGGAAACCATTGTATCCATCGCTATCCCCTGTTTGTCTTGGGTCCCCTGCCCCACCGTTTTCACATTCAGGACACGGGGTGAAGACATCACCGTTTACAAAAAGTGTGGGGTTATTGCGAATGAAGAGAGAGAGGAGTCGCTCGTGTTCGGCCCGCTCGATAGAAGAATAATCGAACCAACCTTCCCAGCCAGAGAAATTGCCACGAAACCAGACAGAAAGCCCATGTCTTCGGGCAGAGTTTACCCAACGAGTGAGTACTGGAATAAATTTTGCATCGTAGGGTGTGTCTATTGCGACATGAGTAGCCCCGGCATCTTTGATAAGTACCATTTGCTTATCGATCATTGCGTCGAATGCCACAGGGTTGTCGAGAACTTGTCCCGACATGTCGCGGGAATACTTCATGGTGTCTATGGATTGTACTGGGAAAATGCTTTGCTTGGGCTGGTATTGAGATGGAAAGTATGGCGTAGGAGCAGTATACAAAATGTAGCGAGTAGACAAAAAGAAAATAAGCAATGGTATACTCGCACCAAGCAATACGCCCAAGATTATTCTTTTGCGCCGGCTAATAATTTTCATGACCGCTGTTAGTTATCGATTCTTCGGAAGATGAGAATATCGTCTGACGTATACACTTTATTGAAGTATTGGTACAGACGTGCGTTGACTTCTGGCTTCTCATTTATTTCTTTCCACAGGGTATCATTTCTCTGCATGATAATCCATCGCGCATACTTTTGAGGCTCTACAAGTGATTCGTCCCAATACGGTTTATTTCCAATATAGATAACATCTTTCATTTTTACCGGGGTACGAATGAGGCTGATGGTTCGTGCAAAGTCGTCTGTAAGGAGTATTCCATAGTCATAATGCGCGGCAAACCAAAACTGTGCGTCAGGCATTTTCGCTGTCTGCGAAGAGAGGCCGCGAACACCATCGTCATATGCGAGCACTGGAGAAAAACCAATAAAGAAAAGGGCTGTTTGCAAGATGACTCCTCCGACGACGAGAGACCGCCCAAGAGTTTTGCTTCTGTAGAACAGGTATCCCACAAAAACAGCAAAGACAGGTACCATCATCACCCCGTAGCGGACATTAAAAAGTGCCCAGTCGAAAGTTATTGGGGTAACGCCGGGAAGAAAGATGACTGATTGCCCGAGAGTAAGGGTAAGCACGTTGAAGAAAAATGGTACAAGAAGAATGAGAAACAAGAACGAACGATAATATATTTTTTTATTTGAGAGGAAAAGAAACATACCGCTGAGTGCCAAAATCATGACAACGACGCCCGCATTTTCCATACTTGTTGCGAAGTAATACAGAAGAGCGGCTGGAACGTTGTGATAAGCAGGGAGCTCTCCGCGAGCAAGCCAACCATGCTGTTGGGAATTTGCTGAGAATTGGCTGTGAGTAAAGTAAAGTGGGTCGCCAAGAATAAGGTAACCCCAAAGGAGCCAAAGCGCGATACCGAAGAAGCCAAGAGTACAAAAAATTATCAACCGTCCTTCGAGAAGGCCAAGTCGATCTCTAATTTTCTTCCCCTCTTCTTTTAGACGGAGCATGTGCCCGTTGAATCGAATCGGGAGATAGTAGAGAAAGAGCACGCCCGCCTCCATGGCTACGAGCGCCCAGCCGTCATATCGAGAAAGCGATGCACAAAATCCAAAGAATGCGGCCGCAATGAGAGAGAGAAGCTCTTTGTCGTCAAAAAGGAATGAGATGAAGAAGTAGCTGGAGAGTACGAAGAAGACGATGAGCGTCATTTCTGTCATTGGGGTGGATTGTAGGTAAAGAATATTCGGGTTCAGTATAAAAACCATCGAGGAGAGAAAAGAGGCACTGCTACTTTTTGTGAGAAGTTTTGCCAGTTTGTAGATATACAAAGAAGCGATTATAAACGCTACACCAGAGACGATAGATCCCGCAAGCCCCGTTCGCCAGAGAAAATCGAAATACACAAACGGCATGAGCAAAATGTGTGGGAGAGGAAGCCAGATACCTCCGAGCTGAGCAAATCCAGGAGTGAGGCTGTCTACTACACGCTTGGCAATGTTTAAGTGTGACTCGGCATCGCCATATACGGCAATAGTTTTATGCAAGAATGCGTAGATGGTGCTCAGTATTGCGGCACTGAAAGAAATCAAAACAACCCACACTTCAGGTCGAAAACGCCGTACGAGCCGTACTGCCCATTCAAAATATTCTTTTTTTAGGGTAAAGCTATTCATTATTTTTTTCGTGTGAAGCCAGAAGAACAATGATGCTAACAAGGACAATGATGGTGTAGATTATCACGAAATATTCGAAGAGCGATATGTGATCAGCGAAGTAGGTTTTATAAAGAAAGCTTCCATTCTGTCCTTTTTCCATATATTGAATATCATGGACAAAGTTATAAGTTTTCGCGGGAAGAAGAATTCCTTCGCTCTTTGGCGGCACAGCGTTTGATATCAATGCTCCAAGAAGTGCGATGAGAGAGGAGTAGAGGAAAGATAAAAATATGAGTGCTTTGAGAGAGAAATATTTTCGGGATTCATACGCAGCTACACCGATAGGCTTAGAAATAAAAGCCTGAGCAATAGCAGTAACGTCAGCATTACTGGAAGGAGGATTAGAAGATACAGTATCTTCTGGAACTATTAATCAATTGGCATATTATGCTGCTACTGGTACCGTTGTTTCTGGTTTGGCTACGGCAAATAACGGTGTGTTAATAACTAGTGGAGGGGGTGCTCCATCTATTTCGTCTACGTTACCTAGCGCGGTACAAGGTAATATTACGTCAACTGGTACAATAGCGTCTGGTACTTGGAATGGTAGTGTTATTGGTGGAACGTATGGTGGAACAGGAGTAAACAATGGTGCTAGCACTATTACATTAGGCGGTAATTTAACAACATCAGGTGCGTTCCCTGTAACATTTACTTCTACTGCTTCTACTAGCGTCACCTTACCCACATCTGGCACTTTAGTTAATAGCGCAGTAACTACCTTATCTTCTCTAACATCGGTTGGAACCATTGGCACAGGTACTTGGCAAGGTACCGTAGTTGGCGCTACTTATGGCGGGACTGGCGTTAATAATGGCTCCAATACATTAACTCTAGCCGCAAATACTACTTTTGCTGGTGCATTCTCTACTACCATAACTTCAACTGCTGGAACTAACTCTACCTTACCTTCTGGCACTCATACATTAGCGGGGATTGATGCAGCTCAAACTTGGACGGCTACTCAAACATTTGGCTCAGTTGTAGGTACTGTTACTACTCAATCTGGAACTACTTATACGCTTGCTTCTACTGACTGCGGTACGTTAG
>CALMXW010000013.1 GCA_937871115.1 uncultured bacterium | reverse complement strand
GAGTTGGTTGTTGGACGGCGTGATTTCGAAAAGTTTGTCAGCGTATTCCCAGAATTTTGTACTGCCTCCGAGCTCGCCGGCGCATTCGAATGCTTCAGCTTCTTTTCGTGATTTTGGATGGATGCTATCGAGCGGGAAGTGGCGATACACCCAGGCTACATTTCCATTGTCTCCATACTGAGTCATCACTGTCTTGAGTGTTTCTTGGAAGCGTTTGCAGAATGGGCACTCTGGGTCTGAGTATTCAATAAGAAGCACTTCTGCACTCGGGTTTCCAAAGATGTGATCGGCGGAAGAGATCGGACTTACGGTAATTTTCGTCGCGCCATCGCTCTTTCCGGCAAGGGCGTTTGCAAGAGTCATCTGCACGACCTCAATAGGCTGTGCTCCGTCGATGGTGTAGGTCTTTCCTGTCTTTGTGTTGAGGACGATGGTGAGCGGTGTGCCCTGTACTCCGGCTGAAAGCCCGCTCTGGTAATCGCTCTCTATTCTGCTGGCATATCGCCCGCTCTCGAGGCAAGAAGCAAATGCTTTTTTGTCGAGCCCAACTTCTTCGGCGATGGTACTTTTTTTCAGCCCGGTGGCCAACGCGGCTCCGGCAACATTTCCTTGTCCGTCAGTGTTGTTGGCGCGAGATCCGTTAAAGAGGATTGCTCCAGCGATAATCACTCCCGCGAGGACGATAGCGAGGGGCACCGTGAGTGCCGGTGTATTTCCATCTGTTTTTGCGTCGTCTGTTGCTTGTGTGGGAGTGGTGTTTTCCGCTGAGTCGATTTCTTTTTTCGTTTCTTCGTTCATATTTTTTTGTGTGAATTATCGAGTACGTGTAAAGATATTGTAGGTTATGTGCGGTAGCAGAGTCAAATGAATCAGAGGAGATCTTTTGGCTCGACCTCTACTTGGAAGTCGGGAGTGAGTGAGAATATCGCTCGCTTCAGAGCCCCGTGCGACCGCATCTTTTCATGTGGGATTTTAATGAGAGCAATAATACGAAACCGATTTTTTATCTTCTGGGTAAACGCGGGGAAAATGCGCGGCTCCCATTCGGCAAAAAGCGTGCGGAGGTGTTCGCCTTTTGCCCGGATATCGTCTTCTCTTCCGCTCCAAGATATTTTGACAAGAGTGGAGAAGGGCGGATAGGAAAATCTTTTTCGTTCACGGATTTCGCTTCGATAAAATTCCATGATGTCTCCCCGCACGGCCGCAGAAAATATTTCTTCTTCGGGTCGGCGAGTTTGGATGAGAAGAGACTTGGTCGTTTTGGAATATATTTCAAAAATACTTCGGAGGGCTCGCTCGCGCATTCGGAAATCCGGGATAAGAAAAAGTGGGTCGAGAGAGACGATGCCGCTCAGCGCCACTTCGGGGAGATACGGCAGTGCTTTTTCTGTACCGACGAGGATACCTCCGCGTGAGTTTGAAAAATCTTCTGCAATGGCTCGCGCCTCGCCTTCATCTTTCACGGTGTCCGAGTGAAGCTCGAAGATATTTGCGTGTGGGAAAAGCTTCTCGACTTCTTTCGCGCAAGATTCAATCCCGATACCCACGCTCTCTAGGCGCCAGCTTTCGCAGGTGCGGCATCGCTCCATCGCGCTCCTTTTCGCCCCGCATTTGTGGCAGAGGAAAATATTCTCCGAGTCGTGGCTTCCTCGGTGGAGTACGGCCGGGGAGCTGCATCGCTCGCAGAGGACGATGTTGCCGCAATCTCGGCAGATAGTCTCGGGCGCCAACCCTCGCCGCACCCCGTAGAGAAAGACATTGCCTTGCCCGGGAGATTCTTGTCGTTCACGGATGGCTTCTTCGAGTGCGGGAGAGATGATGCGGAACGGAGCTTGGTCCCTTTTTTCTTGCGTGGCTTCTGCGGTACCTTTCTTCACATCAATAATCTTCCGCTCGGCGTTTCCCAGGAGTCGAAAGCGAAGTGGCTCGCGGGCAAGGAGCTCACGCTCCTCGTATCGCCAGAGAGTTTCAATGCGAAGAAAAGAACTTCCGGCGATAAATTTGGCTCGCAATTTTTCCGCGAATTGCTCCACAAAATATCTCACATCAAAAAAAGGCCGGGCGAGAGTGTGATACGAAGATGAGTGTTCTTCTTCGAGAATAAAGAGCCCGATGTCTTGCCTGGGGAGGGAAAGGGAAGAAGGTGTGCCGATGAGAAGTATGGGGTGGGGGAGAGATTTGGCGCGCTCCCACTCGGCCCGGAGCTTGGTCCATGGCATGCGGCTGTGAAAGAGGAATGTGTACTCCTCAATCCCTCGTGCCAGGTCGCGATAAATTTTCTCCGCAGTTTCTACGCGGGGGACAACGAGAAAGACAGAAGCATGCTCGGCAAATTGTTCGCGAATCATACTTCGGTAGGTGGAGTAGCGATCGGGGTCTTCCTCTTGGAGTACGAATTTGTTTTGTGCTTTGGGTTTGCCTATAGCGCCATGCTCTTCATCTTGTATCTTCTCTGAAAGTTTTTTTTCGTTGGGTGTTTCTTGTGTGTCTGTAAATGCGCCCTTTTCTTTCGCGTATTCGTCGAGGACTTTTGTGTGGAGGAGAGTGGAGAGCACACTCCCGGTCGTGACGGCAAAATGTTCGGCTGTCAGGCTCGCTGCTTCGAGAAATTCCGGAAGGAGAAAGTTTTTTCCCACGCGTGAAATTTTTTTTAGGGGATAGGAAGATGTTTTGATTTCGGATTTCGCGAGTGCG
>CALMXW010000012.1 GCA_937871115.1 uncultured bacterium | reverse complement strand
GAATCAGTCTCTCCTACACAAACCACCACCTACACTCTCTCGTGTACGGGACCAAAGGGAAATGATTCACGAAGTGTGACGGTAACGGTGGGGACGAATGGTGGAGGAGGAGGTGGTGGAGGACTTGGAGATGGTGGTGGCGGTGGGGGTACTCTCCCTCCACTCCCAACTTCTTGTCCAAAGACCGGAGTCCTTGGATACAATGTCTACCGTTGTACCGTTGCCGATGGAGCCACAGACTGTACTCCCACCAAGAAGATAGGCGTCTCTACTCGGGGTAATTTCCTTGACTCAAATGTTGCTGATGGACAGACCTATGTGTATCTCGTCAAAGCCTACGACTACGCCAACAACGAATCAGATCCATCCAATACCGACAGCATCACCATCAAAACAAAAGGCACACTCAAATTCAGTGCAGATCCCACAAATATTGGCGTTGGAGATCCAAAAACCACCACTCTTAGTTGGACGATTGATGGGGATACCTTCACTCAATGTAATGCATCAGGTCATGAGAAGTGGAGTGGAAATGTGAATCACAATGCTGGTACCTGGACAAAAACTATCAATGGTCTTACTAATACCACCATTTTCTCTCTCATCTGTACTGGTACGAGTGGTACGAGTGTAAGTAAGCAAGTGACGGTAACCGTAGGAGACAATCTCCCTATTGACCGCGATCCACTCTGTGCTAGCCCCTCCACTCCAGGATCGGGAGTCTGCCAATCTCAAAATGCTTGCTCTGGTTCAGGCGGTGCGATAAAATCCCCAACTCGCGACTGTGCCCCGACCGATGCAGTACCAGACCGAGCGTGCTGTGTGACAAAACTTACCGGCAACGCTCCTGTCATTACTCTCACTGCCAATCCAGATACGGTGGCGGGGAGTGGGGAGATCACTACCGTCTCTTGGAATGTGACGAAAGCAAAATTATGTACGGCCTCTTCCTGTCAAAACACAGCCGATGCGGTAACCGGTGTTACCACCTGTAAGCCAAATCAAGTCTGGGCCGGCGACATCACTCGCATGAACGGTTCGACGACCTTCCTTGAACCTGTTCTTCCCGGTATGGTGTTGACCCTGAGTTGTGTTTCAAAAGATGATGTCACCTCCACATCATCCGTAAGAATTCTCCGCATTCAAGGCGGACCAAAACAACCCGACCTCGTGAAAGGAGAAGCTCAGAAAGTCGACGGACAAGAGAATGCTCTCGTACCGTGCGGTACCGAATCCCTCACGCTCTACGATGTCACTGATGCACGAAGAATTGCCAACAACTGCCAGTTCCTCGACTTCATCACCCTCTTTAAAAATGTGATGGACTTCCTTCTCTTCGTCCTTGCTATGCCACTCGCCGCACTGCTCTTCTGCTATGCCGGCTTCCTCTATCTCACTGCCCAAGGTGATGAAGGAAAGGTAAAGCAAGCCCACCAGATCTTCTTCTATGTGGTCATCGGCTTTGCTATTGCGCTCGCTGGTTGGCTCATCGTGAAGGCGATTGTGACCGGGCTTGGAGTCGCTGCACCGGTGACACGGTTTTTAGGGGGGTAAGATGAAAACAAAATTTTCTCGAAAAGCGGGGCTTTAAATGGCTTCGCTTTTTCGTTTCGTTTGCAAAAATGGGTTTTTTCCGTACTATAAAGAGCAAGAAAGCGCTACTAACAAGCAAGAATATAATTTACTTATCCAAATGTCAGACGCAAAACGCATTGTAGAAGAATTGAAGAAAGAAATAGAAGGACTCGATCTCGGAGCGAAACAGTCAAATGTAGGAGAGATTGTTGAACTCAAAGACGGGATTGCCCGCATTTCTGGTATCTCAGAAAGTTTTTATTCTGAACTCTTGGAATTTCCTGGTGGTATTTTGGGACTCGCGCTGAATCTCGAAGAAGACACGGTGGGCGCGATTATCCTGGGAGATTATTCGGGTATCAAAGCGGGGGATTTGGTAAAGACGACTGGGCGCGTGGCGAGCATCCCCGTGGGCGATGCGCTTCTTGGCCGGGTGGTGAGCCCTCTCGCGGAGCCGCTCGATGCTCGTGGAAATATTGTGTCTTCTGCTACGTATCCGATTGAAAAAATTGCACCGGGCGTGATGGCGCGTAAAGCAGTGACCGAGCCACTTCAGACCGGGTGGCGTGCGATAGACGCGATGATTCCCATTGGTCGCGGACAGCGCGAGCTCATCATCGGAGACCGACAGACAGGAAAGACAGCGCTTGCAGTAGACACGATCATAAACCAAAAGGGACAGGATGTGGTTTGTATCTATGTTGCTGTCGGGCAAAAAGAATCCAAGACTGCGAAAATAATTTCCGAGCTACGAGAACGGGGGAGTATGGACTACACCATTATCGTGGACGCTCCAGCTTCGGCTCCAGCCTCGCTCCAATACCTTGCGCCGTTTTCTGCCGCGGCGATGGGTGAGTATTTTATGGATCAGGGAAAAGATGTGCTCGTTATTTACGACGATCTTTCAAAACATGCGTGGGCGTATCGTGAAATTTCCCTCCTCCTTCGTCGTCCGCCTGGACGTGAGGCGTATCCCGGAGATGTCTTTTATCTCCACTCACGATTACTCGAGCGTTCGGCACGTCTCAGTGAAAAGTATGGCGGGGGCTCAATCACCACACTTCCGATCATTGAAACGCAAGCGGGAGATGTTTCTGCTTACATTCCTACCAATGTCATTTCCATTACGGACGGACAAATTTATCTCGATACGGACCTTTTCTTTTCCGGTGTTCGCCCAGCTATCAACGTAGGACTTTCTGTCTCCCGCGTCGGGTCTTCTGCTCAGACAAAAGCAATGAAGCAATTTGCGGGGAAGATGCGTCTTGAGTTGGCGCAATTTCGCGAGCTTGCCGCCTTTGCACAGTTTGAAGGCGACCTCGACGAAACGACAAAGCGCGACCTCGCTCGCGGCCGTCGCCTCACGGAGCTCTTAAAACAAGATCAGTGGGAGCCACAATCGCTTTCCCGCCAGGTGGTCGGCATTTTTGCTGTCACGCAGGGCCTCACCGATGAGCTCGATGTAGCACAGATCCGCGCCTTCGATGAAAAACTCTATCGCTATTTGGAACAAAACGAAAAAGATCTCATCGCAAAAATCGCGACCGGCGAAAAGCTTGATGATGCTACAATGAAAAAGCTTACCGAAGCGATTGGGGAATTTAAAAAGATGGCATAGTCTTTCACATGGCATCCACTCGAGAAATCAAACGCCGTATAAAACTCATCAACACGACGAGCCAGATTACTCGCGCCATGGAGCTCGTGGCGGCGACGAAAATGCGCAAGGCAGAACAGGACGCAAAGAGCGCGCGTGAGTACGCACAGAAAGCGTGGGAGCTTCTCGTGCGACTCAAGGCATACACTGAAGATCGCTCACACCCGCTTCTTCAAACCAACAAAGAAGGGAAGACACTCGCGCTCATCGTCACTCCCGATCGCGGGCTTGCCGGCGCACTGACGACCAATATTTTGCGCGAATCCCTGAAAGCTCTTGGGAAGATTCCGAAAGAAGAGATCGACCTGATGACGATAGGGAAGCGCGGGCAAGAATTTTTCCGAAAGAGTGGATACCATATACTCGCCACCGCTACGCGGCTCGACTGGAAGCCACACATTGTAGACATGCATCCGTTTGCAAAGATTGCGATAGACGGTTACCTCTCGGGCGAATATAAAAATGTAATTCTTGTTTTTAGTGATTTTATTTCGGCTTCATCGCAAAAGCCAAAGACGCAGACTCTTCTTCCGTTTATTCCAGAGAACGTTTTAGGCGAGACAAAAGGGGATGCGGAGGGTGCGAAAAATAAAAGCTATCAATATCTGATAGAGCCCTCGCCCGAGCTCGTACTCGATACCATAATTCGAAATCTGGTAGAGATAGAGATGTACCAGGCACTCCTCGAATCCAACGCATCAGAGCACTCGGCGCGAATGATAGCCATGCACTCGGCGACGGAAAATGCGAAAGATCTCAACGATGATCTTACTCTCACCTTCAACCGCATCCGACAAGAATCCATCACGCGCGAAATTGCGGAGATCTCTGCCGGGGCTGATGCATAAATAAATACGAGAAATTAACGGTGGCGGTACTGCTGCATGAATTGAATTCTTTGCCGCGCCATCTTTTGCTGGAATCTTTGGTCATCATGCCGGAGGTCTTGCATGTATTTAGGATTATACATTGCTCCATACCCCCCATAGCCACCACCATAATATCCTCCACCTCCGTAAACAGGTGCGCCATAGGGTACACCGCTACTATACCCGTACCCGCCTCCACCATAGCTGCCGTATCCTTGTCTTTCTTGTAAGACGGATATCGCTTGGCGTCTGACCAAGTCTGCTTGTGCCTCGGCTTCGTCAAGGTGTCCCATTCTCTCGTTGTATTGCTGCTGGGTGATCCTCCCACTCTGGAGATCCTCTATGGCTGCGTTTCGGCCTGCTCGATAGGGCGACATGGCGCATGCGGCGCTCGAGAGAGCTATGCCCATGACGGCAGCACGGAAAGCTCCGTTTTTTAATTTAGAGAAAAAAGATTCTTCGTTCGCTGCTTCTCTTTGGAGATCCTCCTCTGTGGCGGGGAGCGTCTCTGCTTCAGTGTTTTGTGTTACTGAAACTTCTTCTCCTGTAGTGTTTATTTCTGTCGGTTGGGTGGGAATGGGCTCTGGAGAATTTATTTTTCCATATTTTTCATCTTCGTACTGCGCCACGGCGCTTTGGGCAAACGCCATGATGCCGTCGATATCTCTTGGGGTGAGGGGTCCGATCGGCAGTACCATTTCAGCTCCTTCGGGAGTTATGACTTTAAGCTCATGTTCTGGTGCGGCTTCGGCGGCTTTCTCGGGTTCGTTCCAAAGATTTTGTGGTTGTTGTTCCATGGTTGTGTGATTTATTTTGTATCAGAGACTTCGGTTTCTTTTTGTAAAATACTGAGAAGGTCGTTGTATTCTTCTTCTGCTATTTTGGCGAGTTTCTCTGGGTCACCACCGGCAGCTATCTTTGCTTTGAGGCGTTCGGTCTCTTTCGGCAAGCCACTTTGATCTTCTGAAAAAAGACTGAGGAAAATGTCGGTATATGCCTCCGCAATACCACTCAGTCGCTCGCGCCACAGAGTTTTATCTTCTTCCGAAAGGGAAGAATGGGAGAGCACCGCTTCTACTTCTTGCTTCAAATTTTCGGGGATAGGCATAAGAGAAACTGAATAAGAATAATAGATTTATTATATACCTCTCCCGAAAAACAAAAAGCCCCGCGAGTTGCGGAGCCTTTTGTGCTTTAGCGAAAGCGAGTTATGCAGGTGTTACTTCAACAGCCTTTGGGCCTTTGTCGCTCTGAGCGACATTGTAGTTTACGACCATGCCTTCCTTGAGGCGGTCAAACAAACCCTCTTCCATATCACGTGCATGGAAGAACATATCCTTTGCGCCTTGCTGAGCTCCGTCCTCGCGGATGAAGCCATATCCTTGTCCGCCTTTGATGACGGCGATTGTTCCTTTCTTCATAGCCACAAATAATTTGGTTTCTTAATAATCGTCAAAACAACAGTCGACAAATAAACTCGATCCTTTTTATTTGTGGCCGACCTGCTTTGATGTGTCAAGTATAGGATAACGGCGTCTTTTTGTCAATGAGTAAATTGAAGTGTATGATGTTGAGTGAGATGGTAACCATACTCGAACAAATCAAAAATCTCCCGGATACTCCCGGTGTGTACTTCTTTAAAGGGGTAAAAGGGGAGACGCTTTACATTGGGAAGGCTACTTCGCTCCGAAGCCGCGTGCGGAGCTACTTTCGTGATGACATTTCGTCGACGCGCGGGCCGAAGATCGTGCAGATGCTTGAGCTCGCAAAGAAGATAGATTTCACACAAACAGACTCGGTGCTCGAAGCGCTGCTTTTGGAAGCCGAGCTTATAAAAAAACATCAGCCAAAGTACAACACTGACCTCAAAGACGACAAGAGTAATAACTTTGTGGTGATTACGAAGGAAGATTTTCCACGGGTGTTGCTCATCCGCGGGAAGGAATTGTTTCTGAGTAAACAAGCAAGTGCCTTGGGGTACCACTACGCCTTCGGCCCATTTCCGCACGGAGGTCAGCTCAAGGAAGCGATGAAGATTGTGCGAAGGATTTTTCCGTTTCGGGATAAGTGCGTGCCCGGGGCGCCTCGCCCTTGTTTCAACGCGCAGATCGGCCTCTGTCCCGGTGTGTGTACGGGCGTAATTTCAAAACAAGAATATGCAAAGACGATACGCAACATAAAACTTTTTTTCGAGGGAAAGAAAAAGACGCTCATTAAAAAACTTGAACGCGAAATGAAAGAAGCGTCGGCGAAACAGGAGTTTGAAAAAGCGGGGAAGATAAAGAAAACCATTTTTGCATTGGAGCATATTCAGGATGTGGCTCTTTTGAAGAGTGAAAAAATATTCGGACAAGAGAGTTTTCGCATCGAGGCGTACGACGTGGCGCATATCTCTGGCACGAATGTGGTAGGAGTAATGACTGTGGTAGAAGACGGCGAAGCGGCAAAAAGCGAATATCGAAAATTTAAAATAAAAAGTTTTTCCGGAGCAGATGATACCCGTGCGCTTCGAGAGATTTTGGAGCGCCGACTCGCTCACCCAGAGTGGAGTGCTCCGAAACTTATCGTGGCAGATGGCGGAAGAGCGCAGGTGAATACCGTAGAGAAAGTTTTACTCGAAAATGGAATGGAAATTCCGGTCGTCGGGGTGGTGAAAGATGAGCGTCATCGCCCGCGAGAAATCTTGGGGGACAAGAAAATTACTTCGAAATATGAAAAAGAGATTCTTCTTGCCAATGCCGAAGCGCACCGGTTTGCGATAGGGTATCACCGCGACCTTCGGGGTAAAATTTAAATATTCCGGAATTCGTAGTATAGTGGGGGAGTAATGTAAACCTTTTTTACCATGACCATAAACACAAAAGAGAAGGAGATTTTTGAGATTCAGGGTTTGGGTGGGCGACGTGAACTTGAGGGAGAGATTGCAGTAAATGGCGCAAAGAATTGTGTACTCAAGATCATGGCTTCGGTGTTTTTGTTCGAGGATGAATTTTCCATCAAGAATGTTCCGGATATTGAAGATGTATCGCGTATGGCGGAACTTCTTGAGGGGATGGGAATTTCTGTGGAGCATGAGACCAATGGAGGAAACGGAGGACTCACCCTTCGTCCTGAAAAAGAAATTTCCGGTGATATGCCAGAAGAAATTTCCAAGCGTTTTCGTGCAAGTGTGGTAGCGACCGGCCCACTCCTCGGACGTATGGGCGAAGTTTCTTTTCCTCATCCTGGTGGATGCGTTATTGGGGCGCGGCCGATCGACCTTTTTCTCGAAGGATATCGGAAAATGGGAGCGGAAGTGGAAGAGACGGAGCGTGCCTACCGCATTCACGCCAAAAATGGACTACGCGGTGCCGAGATTTTTTTCCGCGTGCCGAGTGTGGGGGCAACAGAGACACTCATGATGGCGGCGGTACTTGCGAAAGGAAAAACTATTTTGCGAAATGCGGCAATGGAGCCTGAGATTATTTCGCTCGCGGAATTTTTAAACGAGAGTGGCGCGAAAATTGTAGGCGCGGGAACGCCAACCATAGAAGTAGATGGGCGTGATGGAGAGCTTTTGAAAGCAGCAGGAAAGGTTCACGAGCTCGTGCCCGATCGTCTCGAAACCGGGAGTTTCCTCTTACTCGCCGCACTCGCTGGGCGTGATGTCACGGTGACCAACTGCAATCCCGACCACGTGCGCGCACTCCTCGAAGAGCTCGAGTATTCTGGGCTGAAAGTCGAAATAGGAAAATCAACCCTTCGCATTAATCAAAATTCTTTTCCAAAAGAACTTCGCGGGGTAAATATCAAGACGCACGAATATCCTGGCTTCCCGACAGACCTCCAAGCGCCGATGCTCATCTATCTCACTCAGACAGCAGGGGAGAGTCTCGTCTTCGAAACAATATTCGAAGGGCGCCTTGGGTATGTCTCCGAGCTCCAGCGAATGGGTGCGGATATTTTAGTGATGGATACCAACCGCGTGCAAGTAAAAGGCCCGACTCCTCTGCGTGGGCGCGAGCTTGAGAGCCCCGACATTCGTGCCGGCCTCGCGTATATTCTCGCGGGCATTATCGCGAGCGGGAAGACAATTATCCACAATGTATATTTTGTTGACCGTGGATATGCTACTATAGAATCACGACTTCGCAGCATTGGTGTTGCGATTGAGAGAAAAAAAGAAATATAAATTCATATCATGATTACCAACGAGCTCCTCGCATTCATTAAAGAAGAAATGGCACAAGGTGTCGCGGAAGATGAGATTAAAAAATCTCTTGTGGGCGAGGGGGGTTGGACAGATTTTGATGTGCAAG
>CALMXW010000011.1 GCA_937871115.1 uncultured bacterium | reverse complement strand
TATGCGAAGCAAGCTAAATAGGATCTAATTATTATTAGTATTGTTATTATGATTATGTATATGTTTAAGAAAAAATATGTCGCTCTCTTTCTCGTGGGGCAGATGCTTTTTGCGGGGTCTATAGCCCAAGCAGAGACAGCCGTGTCCGCCTCGGCTAGTGTGGTTGCTCCAAAGATTGAAGTGGTAGCTAATAGCGTGGTCCCGATAAAAAATCTCGATCGGGGGTTTGTTCAGTTTAATAATCTCATGGTACAGAGTGTTTCCGCATCTTCGGGGGTGATCACCGCGTCGAGAGAATACCCTCCTTTGCCGGTGATGCCAATGGGAAGCTCGGCGGAGACGACGAGTGTCTCTCCTGCTCGGATCGGTATTGACTCGAGTACTTGCTACAGTTATGAAAAGAAGGATACGAATGTTGCGAGTGTGGTATCTTGCCCGACGCCACCGCAATATGTGGGAGCTCCGGATATTTTGTACACGATAAAGATTGACGCTTCGACTCAACTCTTGCTGCGTGACCGCAGTGTGGCGACTCTCGGAAGTTTTGCGATGGGAGATCAGATCAATGTCTTCGGATATTACAATTCAGACGGAAGCATTAGTGCTTACCTCGTACGCAATCTCTCCAAGCCGGTCTCACGAGAGTTTATACAGCTCAACAACATGACACTTGTCTCCGTGTCGGGGAATACACTCGCTTTGGTGCAAGATCAGCCTTCACCGTGTTATCGCTTTGAAGGCGAGACGTCAGTAAAGAGCACGATCTACCCGTGTCCGATGGGAGTAACAGATTTTTCCGTTCGTGCTGAGACAAAAAATGTGGCCGCGCCCGCTTCGCTTTCGGCACAGTGGATGATGGTACGGAAGTATGTGGTCATCGTCGACGCCAACACGGTGATCCTCGATCGCAATCGGACGAGACTCACCATCTCAAATCTTCAGGTGGGGGATAAGCTCAATATTTACGGCGAGACGAGTGACAACGGACAGAATATTACCGCAGACATTATCCGAGACCTCTCTCTTCCGGTCGCCGCGCAAGAGTACAGTGGAAAAGTGACAGCCGTGAATGCTGATGGATCATTCGTTATTCAAACTGACACTGGAAGAACCGTCACGGTGAAAAATCCAGTTGAGGTGGGTATGACGGTAAAAATCCGTGGCCTTCTCGACGAAGTACAAAATATCATTACGCAGATCTCACAGATGAATTTGAGCCGGTAGAAATATAAAAAAATACCACACTTGCTCAGGTTGTTTACCTGCCTCGCGTCTTTACCCGCAAGCGGGCTCCGACGCCGACTCGGCAGACAAACAACCCTCACAGTGTGGTATTTTTTCTATTCTCGCTGGTTGTGATACGATACCTACATGTCAGTCTTCAACCTCAAATCACGATGGGAGCCCGCAGGCGATCAGCCAAAAGCTATCGAGGGCCTTTTGCGTGGCCTGAAAAGAGGCGACCGCGCGCAGACGCTCCTCGGGGCTACCGGTACAGGAAAGACTTTTACCATAGCCAATATCATTGCAAAGAATGACAAACCGACGCTTGTCATCGCTCACAACAAAACCCTTGCCGCTCAGCTCGCTCAGGAGTACGGTGAGTTTTTTCCCGACAATGCGGTGCACTATTTCGTCTCGTACTACGACTACTATCAGCCGGAAGCGTACATGCCGATTACGGATACGTACATCGAAAAAGACGCGCAGATAAATGAAGAGATCGACCGTCTTCGTCACGCCTCTACCCAAGCCTTGCTTACTCGGCGCGACGTGATCATCGTGGCATCAGTGTCGTGCATTTACGGTCTCGGAAGCCCAGAAGAATACCAAAAAGAAAATCTCAAGATATCACGAGGTGATGAGTTTTCGCGAAAGGATCTCCTCGATCACCTGGTGCGTGTGCACTTCACTCGTACCAATGCCGATCTTTCTCCGGGAGAATTTCGGAGCATCGGCAATCGTGTAGAGATCATGCCGGTGTCGGAGCGATTCATCTGGAATATCGGACTTGAAGGAGGCAGGGTGTCGGAGATTTTGAAAATAGATCCGGTGTCGGGTGCGACGCTTGGCGATGAAAGCACGATTTTCCTTTTTCCGGCAAAGCACTTTCTCACCGAAGAGAGTAAGAAAAAGATCGCGATAAAAAATATCCGCAAAGAACTCGCAGAGCAGCTCAAGGAGCTCGAGCGCGATGGAAAAATCCTCGAAGCCGAGCGGCTCAAGCGGCGCACCAACTACGATCTCTCGATGATACAGGAGATCGGGTATTGCTCGGGCATTGAAAATTATTCGCGGCATCTTTCGGGTAAAGCTCCCGGCGAGCCGCCCGAGACTTTGCTCTCATATTTCCCCCACACCGAAGATGGCAAACCGGATTTTCTCACCGTGATAGACGAATCGCACGTCACGCTTCCGCAGCTCGGTGGTATGTATGCCGGCGATCAGTCGCGCAAAAAGACGCTCGTGGAATTCGGCTTCCGCCTTCC
>CALMXW010000010.1 GCA_937871115.1 uncultured bacterium | reverse complement strand
AACGGCGTGACAATCGTTATATTCTTTCGTGCGCTCACGATTCTCTTTTCATAATACTCCCGCAAGAGATGCTCGCGCTTGCCCACCCCTCGCTCAACAAACCACATCTTCGCGCGCGGCAACACGGCAGAGCGAGAGATCGAGGTGAGGAGCTGATCCTTTCCACCACACTCTTTATACATTCTCGCGAAGGATCGCAAAATCGAACCGACGATTCGCCCAGAGACTTGCACCTGGAGGTCTTTCCAAAAAGTGAAACGTTGACGGATGTTTACCCCGCCCACAAAAGCCGTCACTCCATCGATGATAAGAATTTTTCGATGCGTGCGACGAAAGAAAAAACTAAAGAAAAGAACTTCGACACCAGCATCTCGAAGCTCCGCGACGGCATCCTTCCCGAGAATCTTACTCCCGAAAACGTCCAGGATGACCACCACCTTCACACCCCTCTGCGCACTCTTTACCAGCTCCTGTAAAAAGTTGTAGTCTTCCGTATCGTTGTTAAAAATGTACATCTCGAGGTAGATGCTCTTTCGCGCATTGGTGATGGCGGAAAGCATTCCTTTCCACGCTTTTTCTGAGGTTCCAAAGATGCGATATTTCTGCATGGCTTGTGTGCTCTGGCGGAGAAGATACCAGTTTTTGGTGCACGCTCGAGGATTCGAACCCCGGACATCTTCGGTGTAAACGAAGCGCTCTAACCAACTGAGCTAAGCGTGCGTGAACACACAATAACTTGAAAACAACTTTTTTACAAGCCGAGTTCCTAACTTTGGAAGGCGACTTCAAATGGGTACATCCCCATGCCGCACGTACCCTGCAAAACCCCCGCCTTCGGAACCCCGAGATCAATATCCGTCGTACCCGTCTGCGGAAGGAGCTTGCTGACACCAAGGCTCGAGATACGGACCGAAGACGAGCAGTCGAAAGTGCCGCTCGTGTTAAATCGCAGGATGGTAGGCACACCCGATCGTGCAACGCTCTTTGCCGGCTGGTACCCTCCCTTTGCGCGAATCTCTATGATTTGTTTTCCGTCCACCATACTCACATTATTTATGGGAACACTCGTGTCTGTTTGAACGCCGCCGTTTCCACGTGAAAGCAGCACTGCCCCACCAATGAAAACTCCAGCGATAAGAATTGATACGAGGGTAAATTTCATGAATGTAATTATACTAGAAATTAAACACCGGAGGTATCACGCCGATTATCACCAAGCTGTTTACGAGATTAAACAATGCGAATGCAATGACAATGAGTCCTGCTGTTTTGAAAAACGCTCCGGCTTTTGTGCTGTTTTGAATACTAAACGAGCTGAAGCTGATGAGAGCGAGCACCGGCAATGTCCCGAGCGCAAATGAGAGCATAGTGAGCCCCCCTTTGAGAAAACTTCCCGTCGTGAGTGTGTAGAGCTGCATCGACTGGGTAAATCCACAGGGCAAAAAGAATGTCGCGACACCTACAAAGAGCGGCGTAAGCGTGTGATTCCACTTCGATATTCCGAGAGCGTGCTTGGAGAGAAACTTCGGCATCGAAGGCTGCCATCGTTTTGCGAAATGAAACGTGTCGAGGAGATTGACTCCGAGGATGAGCATGACGATACCGATGAGAACACTCAAAATAAAAGTCGCGAACACACTTAGGGCAAACGCAGATCCGATCGCCCCGATAACTCCGCCGAGGATAAAGAATGAAACGATCCGCCCAAGATGAAACAAAAGTTGTGGCTTCACCCGATCTCCTTCTTTGGCAAACGTCGCCGACATCGAGAGCACCAGCCCACCGACGACCGCCATGCAGGTGGAGAGTGAGGCGACGACACCGACAATAAATGCGGTGCCGTAGGAAACATTACCCGTGCCCACAAGATTCACCAACCCAACTTTCTGAAGAATCACAAATAGGGCAATGAACCCGAGCGCGACCGGAGCGGCAATTTTAAATTCTTCCCACTTTTTTGTTTTCATCTGCTTTTCTACCGAGAGAGTATATCCATGTTTTACCAGCACCTGCGATAATTCTTCAGCAATCGCTTCTTTTGATTTGCCGCCAAAATCGCCCACGACTTCCACTGAGTGATGCTTCAGGCTTGATTTCGCGCAGGTCACAGAAGGAAACTCTGAGAGCTCGCTCTCAATCATCAAGACACAGGCGTTGCAGTGCATTCCGTTTACATGAAAGGTGTATGTTTTTTGTGATGAGGTATTCATGGGAATTAGAGTGATTTACTTTTTAATCGAAGAGAGTTGCCAACCACCGAAACACTTGAAAGTGCCATAGCAAGCCCGGCAAAGACGGGGCTCAGGAGCCAGCCGAATATTGGATAGAAAAGCCCGGCCGCGATTGGAATTCCGATAATATTGTAGATGAATGCCCAAAATAAATTCTGTCTGATACCCCGCATGGTGACCTTTGAAAGATTCACTGCTTTTGAAATTTTCATTATGTCGCCGTGCAGAAGCGTAATCCCCGCGCTTTCAATCGCCACATCCGTGCCCGTCGCCATCGCTATGCCCACATCGGCTTGCGCGAGTGCGGGAGCATCATTCACTCCGTCACCAGCCATCGCGACCACCTTGCCCTGTGCTTGCAATTCTTTCACCTTCGCCATCTTGTCTTCCGGCATCACCTCGGCCACGACTTCATCAATCCCGACCTGCTTGGCAATATACTCTGCGGTATTTTTGTTATCGCCCGTGAGCATCACCACTTTGATGCCAAGCGTATGGAGGCGAGCAATGGCTTCTTTCGCTTCCGGCTTCACGGCATCGGCCACCATCACCACAGCGAGTACAGAACTCCTGTCTGTTAAAATTATCGGCGTCTTCCCTTCGAGGGTTTCTTGTCCGAGTGTACTTGTGTCAAACGATAGCTTGAGCTCTTCAACGAGTCTTATACTCCCCGCAAAATATTCCACACCACCCACGCTCCCCTTCACGCCCTTGCCCTTCACCGCTTCAAAGTCCTCAATATCCAAAAACGAGATTTTCTTTTCTTTCGCATAATTTAAAATGGCCTGCGCAATCGGATGTTCGGATTTGTTTTCAAGCGACCCAAGTATCGAAATTAATTCTTCGTCGCTTTTTCCCGACAGGTTGAGGAGAGACACAAGTTCTGGTTTGCCTTTCGTAATCGTCCCCGTTTTGTCTACCACCACCGTATTCACCTTGTGAAGCTTTTCAAGAGTCGCCGCATCTTTTATCAGGATTCCTTCTCTTGCGCCCTTTCCCACCCCCACAATAATAGCCGTTGGTGTGGCGAGACCGAGGGCACATGGGCAAGCGATAACGAGCACTCCGACAAAAGACATCAGCCCAAACGAAAGTGCTTGGGAAAATCCCAGATACGAGGTCCCCACCAAGAGCCACAGCCCAAGCGTAGCAAAAGCCACCACGAGCACGACAGGTACAAACACCGCAGAAATTTTATCCGCGAGCGCCTGGATCGGCGCTTTGCTTCCCTGCGCGCTTTCAACCATTTGAATAATATGTGCGAGTATAGTTTCAGAGCCCACCTTTGTCGCTTTTAACGTAAACGCACCCGTCGTATTGATTGTCCCCGCGACGACAGTATCACCGGCTTTTTTCTGCACCGGCATTGGCTCGCCCGTCACCATTGATTCGTCTACGTACGATGCGCCGTCTACCAACACGCCATCAACAGGAATTTTTCCCGCCGGCTTTATTACCACGAGCTCATCGTGTACCACTTGGTCGATCGGCACTTCTACCTCTTTTCCGTCGCGAATCACGAGAGCGGTCTTGGCCTGAAGATTCAGGAGTTTTTCAATAGCATCTCCCGTTTTCAACTTCGACCGCGCTTCGAGATATTTTCCGAAAGCAATAAAAGCGATGACCACAATCGTCACGTCATAATATGTGTGCTCGACGTTAACAAATGAACTCAAAGTTTGTTCAAAAGCAGACACAACAAAACTATACACATATGCTGCCGATGTGCCGATGCCGATGAGGGTATCCATGTTCGCTTTTCCGTATCGCAAGAAGCGATAAAACCCCTGGAGGTACGGCTTCCCTACCACAAAGAGTGCATATGTCGCCATCAAGGGCAGAAGGTGGTGGAAAAATTCTTTCCAGACGTATGGGATTTCTGTTACGAAATTAAACTGTGCGAAAATCTCCCAGCTCATGACAAAAATACTAAAAAGTGCGAGTGGAATCATGGAAATAATCTGCCTCTTCATACGGGCAAGCTCGGCGATCTTTTCGTCCTTCGGCTGATTCATGCCCGTGTGCATTGAGTGATCTTCGGGAATAAAGAGAGAATACCCGAGTGGCTGTATTTTTTGGGAAAGGTGATGCGGATTTGTCTTTGCTCCATCAAAATCGATCTTCGCGGTTTCTGTGGCATAGTTGACCTCCGCCGACCGTACACCGTCCGTCTTGCGAAAAGTTTTCTCAATAATGCCCGCACACGAAGCACAGTGCATTCCTTTTACCTTGTACGTCTTTGCGGTGTCCATGTATTTATTTTCGTTTGAGCTGATAAACTTTAAGGATCTCTTTGATCGCCTTCTTCTCGTCACCCTTTTTCATCTGATGCACCACGCATGTACTCAAGTGGTTTTCCATCAAAACGTCTTCAATGCTCGAGAGCGCTTGCTTCACTGCGGAAGTCTGCGTGATGATGTCTATGCAATACGCGTCTTTTGCGAGCATCTCTTGGAGCCCGCGCACCTGCCCTTCGACAATCTTTAGCCGGCGGACGAGTTTTTGTTTATCAGGGGATATGTGCTTCATATGAGAAATATTTTTATTGCGAGTAATACAAACAATATCCCCATTATACCCCCTGGGGGTATCGAGTCAAGCACACACGCACATTGCCACAAAAAATCCCCTCTCGGGGACAAACGCGCCACACTACTTCACACTAAAGAATCTCCTCTCTCACCTCCATCCAAAGTTTTCCAAGATGGTTTTCTCCGTCTTTGTTTGGCCCCCAGCCCCAAAACGAATCTCGCCAAGAATCTTCCACAAGCTCTCTTTGCCCTGATTCAAGAAGCTTCTTTTTTACTTCCGGGTGTTGCGAAACTTTTGCGCGCAAAATTTCTTTCATAATCCCGAGCTTTACTTCGTCCCAATCTACTCTGCGCTTGTCTTTGTTTTCATTTGCAAATTTCTGCGAGTCGTGTGCCGAACGAGCATTTCTTATCTTCTCTTTTAGCTCCTCATTGGAAAATTTTTCAGAATGATACGCATGTTCAGAGGTCGGGTAGAGCTTCCTTTTCCACTCGAGCACGAAAGAAGAATAATTCGAGAACACGTAAAACTCATGCTCGTAGAAAAAAATCTGTTTCTCTGTATCACTTCCGTGCATGCGGAAAGTATAACATGTTTTTGAGATATATATCTTGGGGTGTCCAGAGAGAATCGAACTCTCGACGCCGCTGCCACAGAGCGGAGTTTTGCCACTAAACTATGGACACCATGAAGTGATTCTCTTCCCTACGCCACGCTTTTCCCGAGAATCACATTGAGAATAGCACAGATGCTCGGCTCTGTAAAAGTGCTCGGGCGGGCTATTCTTACTCTGCTTTTTCGGCCTGATCGAGCAGGGCGGCAAACTTGTGTTGGACTTTTTCGAGTTTGGGGTTGATGACGATTTGGCAATACGAATTTTGCGGATTACGAGCAAAGTAATCTTTGTGATACTCCTCTGCGGGAAAGAATTTCTCGAGTGGCTCGACGGCTGTCACCACCTCTTTGCCGTCGGTGTGCGACTCGTTGATCTCTTTTATAAACTTCTCTGCCTCTTCTCGCTGCTCTTTGTCGGTGTAGAAAATCACCGAGCGATACTGCGCACCCACGTCGCTACCCTGCCGGTTGAGCGTTGTCGGATCGTGTGTGCCAAAGAAAACGGTAAGTAAGTTTTCATAAGAAATTTTCTCCGGGTCGTATTCGACACGCACCACTTATGCATGCCCGGTCGTACCAGACGAAACATCTTCGTAGGTAGGGTCCTCCCCCACACCGCCCGCATACCCGGGTGAAACTGAAACAATGCCTCGTAACATCTTGAATACCGCCTCAGTACACCAAAAGCATCCGCCGCCAAAGACCGCTAGGTGATATTGTTTCGTGTTTTCCATATGCAAATTATATTGTGAAACTCTTTTTCCTACAACGACTTATCCTCGAGCCGGTGGACACAAAGTATAAAATGCTGTATCTTCGGTTTAGTTTTTCTTTAACAAAGCAACACAGAAGGAGTAAACACCAATGAAACTACTCTCGGGGATACTGGTGTCCACAGGTGCCGGGACCATACTTGAGGTTCACGTTGATCTAAAGACACCTACTTTACCCTTTAAGGCATACCTTCGAAACCTTGGGTTTGAAGACGACCCATTTTCCGTTTTCCACCCACCAGAGTACACATGCCACATGACCGGTAGGGCACGTGTGCATCACGACGAGCGCTCAATTATACGAGAAGTCGCTACCCTGGTGTCACAAATCGTAGAGACTTCCATGGAATGGGGAGTTGACCTCTACGTCGAGACTGAGCTTGTCCGCGCGACACACTATTTTCCTAAGCACCGAAAGCGGAGTTCAAAGAAGAATGAAACCACGCTTGACCAACTTGATTCGTTCACATTCACTCGCTCTGGAAAGTTTGGTGAGGCGCGGGCTGATGTCCATATTGAGTGGATACACGGCACTGTCCCAAAAGATGTACAGGAATACTTGCTGGAAAAGAATTTTTATTGGGTGGGTACTCCAAGAACCGCACATTTCCCTGCGGAAGATATTGCGACTCTGCAAACACGCGACTTTCAGGGCGCAAGAAAGGTGTACGACGCACTTGTCGCTTCTCCACTTCTCCGGTGTACCGGAATTCACCTTG
>CALMXW010000009.1 GCA_937871115.1 uncultured bacterium | reverse complement strand
ATGAAGACTGCCGCAAGCGGGGTTATTACCCCAAGAATGGGTGGCTGCATATCTATGTGGTCGATGAAAATCATCCGGCTGTGACTTGACTTCCACCCTCACCCTGCCTATAATAAGGCATAAGTAAAGAGTGTTTCTTCGGGAATATGATGGACCAAAAGGTGGAAGACTCGGTGGTTATTGCTCCGGATAGGCTCCGGCAAGTGGTCCCTATCGAGGTTAGGGCAACCACTACCCAATCAAGGGGTGTATAATCCAGAGGTGGAAAAGTGTTGCGCACACTCGGTACTCCCTCAAATCGCTTGATATATTTCCGAAGAAACATTTGACTTTGACCAACAGAGAGGATATAATCAGACATGAACAATGGAACCAAAATCAAGATGAAGGATCTTCCTGTTGGAGCTTCGTTTGCCTTTGCCGAACCGAGTATGGTTCCAAAGGCTATGTTTGGTGATATCACGGATATCATCATGTGCGGAACAAAGACCAAGTTTACCAGATACTACAATAAGGTGACAAACCTCTATTCTCAGGAACTACCACACGGCAAGGTAAGCCCCAATATGACAGGGTACAATGCCGAGAAGGAATCCGAGGATATTGATGTTCTTTACTTCGGCACCACCCTATAGGGCACCCGGACAGCATATGAGGGAGTCAGTGATTACGTTCCCCCCCAAGAGCCCCATAACAGAAATGTTGTGGGGTTTTTCTTTGTATTAGAAACATTCCACACAAAAACAAACAGACCACACGACTTGTTTATTGCGAGCGCGTGTGGTCTGTTTCTATATTTTCCATGTCTCCTTTCAGTGAAGGGGGGAGTCCGACCCCCTTCTCTCTACCCCATGCACGGATCTTTGGGGTTTACTGGTTCAAATCATGCACTTCCTTTCAAAGAGTAATGGTGAATGAATGTCTGTTGCGGAGTATTATAGGCGGTTGCCCGCCCGAAGTCAACCCCGAGATGCATTATAATTTTTGTGAGTCCGATTCGCCCGCCGATTGAGTTCCCGATCAAATACCGAAATCTGATCGGTGTATTTTAGGGGATTAATCCCCAACTTGATACACTCCCGGCAGTCGTCGATGCTCCACCGAAGAGCCTCGACACTCATGGTTTTTGCTCGCTTTTCCCAAGATGCAAAGTCGATTGTCTGGTCGATCATAAGCAAAACTCCTTTTGAAGATGCGTAGAGTATACACCACAAGATGCCGATTGTCAAGTCTATCGTCAAAAAAACATTTTGTCTACCGTAGACTTGACTCGATACCCTTGCAAGCCTATCATACTCCGCCAATCACGGCAAAGGATTCAAGAATGAAAATCGAACTCAAGAACAGTCCCGAACTCAAGCGCATCATCGGCAATATCAGTAAAAAGCGCGCTTGCTACATCTATGCCTATCGGGGAAACACCGAATACATGGATGGCTGGGATGAGGGTAGTCGGGATGAGTATTGGGTGGTCTTTCCTAATCGCGTCGATTCTATGGCATCCTATGCTCGTCTGGACGAAAACCGTATGGGCGACCCATACCGTCAGCGCAAAATCATGCCTGCCACCCTTCCGCCGGGTTGTTTGGCGGTTGTTCGGGCTGGCTGGTTTTGCGGAAAACCCGCGACACCGACCGTTTACCTACCATCCGACCACAAACTTCTGCAAACAATCGGTTCGCCCGGCTTGACTCTGGCATCTTGAATGCCTATACTTAGAAGTCTAATCTGAGTCCCCAATCTGCTGTGTATGGGGAATGTAAGGAACTCGTCAGCAGCGAGTATCCAACAAAATCGGTCGGAAAACCCGGAAAAAGCCCCCCAAATCGGGGGGTTTTTTTGCGCCCACTTTTCGGAAAAAACTGTTGCCGGAACCCGGTCAATACGCTGGAAGTATAGCATCCTCGACACCCGAAGTCAAGTAAAAATAAAAAAACCACCGATCTTAGGTGGTTTTCCTTTCTTGATTGTTCACACCCGAATATGAGCCGCACGATTCGGCTCATCTTCCGATTCGACAACGCGCCACTCGGTCACCAACATCCACCGAGACATCAAATCCTTCGCGGCATACTCGGCATCCTCACGGTTGACGTATCGCACGCCATTCCCGCAGAACTTGCCCGATGAATCCGCAATAACTTCAACCTTCCATGACTTCATTTGAAATGCTCCACAATGCCGGTATTGGCACCAGAGTATACGCTTGCAATAGCCAAGAGTCAAGTCTATCGTCAAAAAAACATTTTGTCTACCATCGGATTGACTTCTACCCTTTGTATGCTATACTCTGACACTCTTGAAAGGAGTTTTGGAATGGCAAAGACTTTTCTCGCATCAAACGACAATCTGACGAATGCCGGATATAATGGCGATACGGTGGCGACAGTACTTGACGATCCGACACGAC
>CALMXW010000008.1 GCA_937871115.1 uncultured bacterium | reverse complement strand
GGAGTGCGCATTACCGACGACGCAATTCTCTCCGCTGTCGATCTTTCTTCACGATATATCAGCGATCGATTCTTGCCAGACAAAGCGGTGGACTTGATCGACGAAGCGGCATCGATGCTCAAGATTTCTCTCGAGACCAAACCTGCGCACCTCGAAGACACGCACCGCAAAATCATGCGCTTGGAAATCGAAAAAGAAGCGCTCAAAAAAGAAGCAGGAAGCGAAGGACATCGTGGTAATGCAACAAATCGTGTGAAAGATATCGACCGAGAGATTGCCGACCTTCGCGAAAAAACTCGCGAGCTCGAGACACGCTGGAAAAACGAAAAAGAAATTCTCACGTCTATTCGAGACATGAAGAAAAATCTCGACACCCTCCGCCTTGAAGCGGAAGCAGCCGAAATGCGCTCCGACCTCGCCACGGTAGCAGAAATTCGCTATGGCAAAATTCCAACGATTGAAAAAGAACTCGCCGTACGAAGCTCTCGACTTAAAAAGCTTCCTCTGAATCGCCGCATTCTCAAAGAAGAGATTACCGAAAAAGAGATCGCCCATGTGGTCTCCAAGTGGACCGGCATCCCGGTGTCGCGCATGCTCGAAGAAGAGATCGACAAACTTTCCCGCATGGAAGAAGAGTTGCACCGCCGTGTGGTGGGACAGAATGTGGCGGTCTCTCGCGTGGCAGATGCCGTGAAGCGCTCTCGCGCGGGCATCGCAGATCCAAACCGTCCGATCGGCTCATTCCTTTTCCTCGGCCCGACGGGGGTGGGCAAGACCGAGCTCTCGAAAGCACTCGCTGAGTTTCTCTTTAACGACGAGAAGGCTCTCATCCGCGTAGACATGTCGGAGTACATGGAGCGGCACACCGTCTCCAAGCTCATCGGCTCTCCGCCGGGATATGTGGGGTACGATGAAGGCGGCGGGCTCACGGAGATTGTGCGTCATCGCCCGTACTCGGTACTTCTCTTCGACGAAATCGAAAAAGCTCATCCGGAAATATTCAACGTCCTTCTCCAGGTGCTCGACAATGGCCGTCTCACTGATGCGAAAGGCCGGACGGTAAACTTCAAAAATACCGTCATCATCCTCACCTCAAACATCGGTGCGGAATATATCGACCGCATGAAGACCATCGGTTTTTCAAATTCCGATACGGCACAGGACTACAGCGATGCGAAGGACAAAGTCATGACCGCACTCAAGGGGCATTTCCGCCCAGAGTTTTTGAACCGCCTCGATGAGACGCTCATCTTCGATATTCTTTCTCCGGAAGCAATTCAGGATATCGTAAAGATTCAGCTCAATATTGTAAAAAAGCGCTTGCTCGAAAAAGAAATCGAACTCATCATTTCTCCGGAAGTGGAAACGTATCTCTCGAAAGAGGGGTACAACCCGCAGTATGGAGCGCGCCCTCTCAAGCGGCTCATCCAGACGAAAATTCTCACTCCGCTCGCCAGCATGATGATCGCGCAAAACATGCTCATGAGTGGCAAGGTCAATATCGGCATGAAAAATGGCGAGATGGTGGTGACCGCCGAGCGTGCGAAATCTCGCCGCCGAGTAAAATCACCAGACTTCACCGAGGTGGCGCCAGAGACAAAAATACCGTAACTCTCCTTGCTCCCCCTTTCTCGAGGGGGAGTTTGGTAAGGGGGGGGTTGGTAAATTACTGATTTTCGTATATTATAATGTCTGTAAAGTATTGCGTCGGTGGCGGAGTGGTCAATCGCATTTGGCTGTAAACCAAACGCCCTACGGGCTACGCAGGTTCGAATCCTGCCCGGCGCACTAGAGTGGAAATTAGCGGTTGAGA
>CALMXW010000007.1 GCA_937871115.1 uncultured bacterium | reverse complement strand
ACATCGACAACAACCCAGCGTGGGCTTGCGTCGACATTAAAACCACAGGCAACAATGAAAATTCTCGCATTGAGCCTGAAATTACCGCCGGCGACCTCACAGACGATCCAGATGGCGGCGAGCTCGCAGAGAATATTCACGTATTCGCTTGGCTCGACAACGCCTCAACATCCGGAGCAGTGCTCGGAGACAATATTTGGCAGGCAGGGGAGATTGTACTCCAGACACCGGTCGCATTGAGCGCGCTCGGAGCGACGACCACTCTCGCTCTCGCAGATAGTGTTACCGGTTCTCCACTTCCAGGCGGTAGCACGAGCTACGTCGGTCTCGGATGGTGTGCAGGGACTCTCAATGCTTCAGTCCCCGGAACATGGACTTGCGACGGATCGACTATGGGCAATAACGCTCAGACTGACTCTGCTACAACCACCGTCGCATTCCGCGTCGAGCAGTCTCGCAACAATGCAGCATTCCGATGTTCAGTACCAGTGCAAAGTTAATCTATCCCCAAAGCTAAAAAATTAGCCGTATGAAAAAAATATTATTCAGCATAGCGACTATCGGCATCGTGGGGAGTGCTGTGGTCGGAGCGACGGGCGCATTTTTCTCTGACACTGAGACGTCATCGGGAAATACATTTTCCGCGGGAGCTATTGATCTCACGATAGATAATGAAAGCTACTACAATGGCGCCGTATCAAGCTCGACATCATGGCTCGCACAAGATCTGAAAGAGGGACTGCTCTTCTTCAACTTCAGTGATCTCAAGCCTGATGACGAAGGCGAAGACACCATCTCGCTCCACGTAAGCAACAACGATGCCTGGGCTTGTATGGATCTCTCGCTCACGTCAAATGACGACAAATCATCCAATGAGCCAGAGCTCAAAACAGGTGATGAAGCGGAAGACACCGAAAACACCTGGGATGGCGAGCTTGCACAAAACCTTCGCATGTTCTGGTGGGCAGACGACGGAGACAACGTGTACGAAGTGGGAGAGAACGCACTTATAGACGGAGTGAAAACACTGTCAGCAATGTTTTCCGCATCAAGCACCGCGACAAGCACGCTCTCCATTCCTCTCGCTGATGCGACACACAATGTGTGGGGGACACCAGGGCCTCTCACCGGAAACGAGACAGCATACATTGCAAAGGCTTGGTGCTTTGGAGATCTCACCCTCACTCCAATCACACAAGACGGACTCGGGCACCAGAATGGTGCCACCAATGGCCCGCTCGTGCGTGGGACCGGTGTCTCCTGCGATGGTGCTGCGCTTGGAAATGAAACGCAGACCGACGGCGTGACGATGGACCTCGCTTTCCGAGCCGTGCAATATCGGCACAACACGAGCTTCACTTGTGGCGGGACACAATCTCGAACAGCAAAACTCACCGTCGTGAAGAAAATCGTCAACGACAACGGTGGCAACAATACCATCCCGGATTTCCACCTCTTTGTTGTCGGCGATGTACTCACACCAGTGACTTCAGGCGCAACGACTACTCTTGCAGCCGGCGCGTACACCGTGACCGAGTCTGGAGTTTCCGGGTATCAGGCATCGTTTAGCGGTGACTGTGATGCGTCTGGCCAAGTGACACTCAATCCAGGAGATGAGAAAACTTGCATCCTCACAAACAACGACATCGCTCCTTCTATTACGCTCATTAAAAATGTCGTCGGTGGCGCTGCGCTTCCGGTGCAATTTACGATGCGTATCGACGGAAATGTCGTGCCGCAAAATACTTCAGTGGCGGTGACAGCAAACTCTGCACACACCATCAATGAAGATTTAAAGGCGGGCTACCACTTTACTTCGATTACGGGCGCAGGATGCCCTGCATCGACGAGTACTCCGGTAGTCTTAAACGAAGGCGAGGCGATTACGTGTACCATCACAAACACGGCAAACTAGCTCGCTTTTCCTCAGCTTCGCTCTCTTTGAGGGCGAAGCAATAGGGAAAATAAACAACAAAATGAAAAAAATATTATTGAGTATCCTTACTATTTTCGCCACAGGAGCACTGACCGCGGGGGCTACGGGCGCGTGGATGCAGAGCGGGGGAGGGCATCATGGGTACGATTTTGATTCCGGGAAAATTGATTTAAAGGTCGACCATACGCACTCGGTGTATGACGGCCTCGAATGCGTCCATGGATACTGGAAGGGGGGCAACTCTCCTCATGCAGGTGACCCTTGTAAAGAATGGGACCCGAAAGATTTAAGTACGAAAGATAAATTTTATCTTTTCTCAGACATCAAGCCTGGCGACTGGGGGCGCGATATCATCTCTCTCCATGTAAAAACAAAAGAATCACTCAATGTCTGCCTCTTTGCTGACGATGTGACCGACCAAGAAAATAAAACGAATGAACCGGAGAAAACCGCCGGGGATACGAGTAAATATCGGGGGGAACTTTCAAAATTTATCAAACTTTTTGCCTGGCTCGACCTCAATCAAGACGGCCTCTTCAACCCAAAAGCGGGAGAGAAGAAACTCTATCAAGGCCTTCTGAAAGATGAATCCATCTCGCTTACCTTGGAAAAAAATAAAGCAGCGTTTATCGGTACGGCATGGTGTGTGGGGGAGCAGAGTATCAATATGACGACCGGAGGAATTTCTTGCGATGGGTCGAAGATGGGAGACATCTCGCAGACCGACTCACTCAAACTCTCTCTTATCGGATACGCAGAAGCAAAGCGCTGGTATTCAGGCCTCAGATGTGGAGATGTTTCAGGTGAGTATCATAAAAGGTACGGCGGACACGAAGATGAGCATGAGAAAGATGATGATAAGAAAAATAAACACGACGACTAAAACATGAAAATCATCACCACGACCATCTACTATATTTTCATCATCACCGTGCTCGCACTCGCACTTCTCCTTGCCGCCTCACTTTTTCCCGTCACCGGAAATTATAAAGTGAAGGTGGTGCTCTCTGGATCTATGGAGCCCACCTTGCCTATCGGGAGCTTGATCTTCTTAAGGCCAGCAAGTTCGTATACTGTGGGCGACATCATCACGTTTGGGAAAGATACCAAGACCAGTGTCCCCACCACGCACCGCATCGTGAGCATGCGTACGGAGCCGACAGGAAAAGTTTTCCGCACCAAGGGCGATGCGAACGAAGACGAAGACTCGCGTGATGTTTTACAGACAGAAATAATCGGCCGCGTATTTTTCGA
>CALMXW010000006.1 GCA_937871115.1 uncultured bacterium | reverse complement strand
ATGAAGAAATCACTTTTATCCCTCGCCGTTATCGTCTCCTTCGGTACCTATGCTTTTCAAGAGCATAATGGAAACTTTGGTGCACAAGATGTGAGCTATGTCCCACCAGAAACAGAGACCATCTCTCAAATAAGCGGGGCTCCGAGTACAACACCACCAGAAAAAAATACCCCAGCCACAATAAAATGGACACCTCTCCACGGAGGTGGAGACGGCGACGGAGAAGATAACGCGCCTGTTACTGTAAAAACAAAAACTCCGCCGGTCGTGACGAAGCCAAGTACCACCACAAAGCCAACCCCTACACCCACACCAAGCCCAACCCCGGCACCTACACCAGCTCCCACTCCTGCGCCGAGTGGTCAATACCGCAACGGACAGTACACTGGCTCAAACGTCGACGTATATTACGGATTCGTGCAAGTAAAGGCCACTGTTTCGGGTGGAAAGCTTACTGATGTGCAGTTTTTGGATTATCCGCAAGATCGAGATACTTCAAGGCGCATCAACAGCCAAGCCATGCCCCTCCTCATCAGCGAAGCCATCCAGGCACAGAGTGCCCAAGTCGATGCCATTTCCGGAGCATCGGCCACGAGCGAAGGCTTCGTCCAGTCACTCGGAGACGCACTCGCTTCGGCAAAAGCATAATACCCAACAATCAACATGAGACAGACACAAACTATTATGGGTATGCCCGTCGCTATTGAGATTATTGATCCTGTTTCAGAGTCTACCTTCGGTAAAATTTTCAATTACTTTATTTCAATAGACGAACGATTTAGCACCTACAAAGACACCAGTGAAATTAGCGCCATTAATCAAGGCAAGCTGCGTATCGAAGATTCGAGTCAGGACATGCAAACTGTTTTTACACTCTCCGAAGAGACCAAACAACTCACAAACGGATACTTCGATATCGAGAGGGCAGATGGTCGGTTCGATCCTTCTGGCCTCGTGAAGGGGTGGGCGATTTGGAATGGCGCAAAACTCTTGAAAGAACTCGGAGTAAAGAACTTCTGCGTCGACGTGGGCGGGGACATAGAGGTCTCTGGGAAAAATAAAGAAGGTCGCCCGTGGAGTATCGGCATTCGCGACCCACTGC
>CALMXW010000005.1 GCA_937871115.1 uncultured bacterium | reverse complement strand
TGGAATTCACCTTGAGGCAAAACTTTCAACAAAGGCAACGCGGCGTGACCTTCCAATGCCCGAAGTAATCAACGTCGCATAACCCTCTTTCGTCTGTTTTCTTAGGCTACGTTTCAAACACGTAGCCTACTTCTTTTTCTCGCATATATATTTTTTTCGTAACTCAATTCTATCTCACTCAAGTGTTCGGATTCATTTTCGGATTGGGATTTAAATTATATTGATACTGTGAAACTCTTTTTCCTACAACGACGTAAAAACTTGTGATACTATTATCATATGTCTATGGACTATTTTCTCAACCACCCTACAATCTTTTTTATTGTAATAATTCTCGCCATTGTGGGACACAACTGGTGGTGGGCTATTTTCTTTTATCGTGACGCCAAAGAAAGAAAGTATAAACACGAAAAATTATGGGCGGCTGTTGGGTTGGTGGGTGGGCCGTGGGCAACACCCCTATATAATGCAGTAAATCAAAGACCGACCACCCTACTTTCATCGGACCCTACTGAGATTATTGCAGGGGAACACTTCGAGAAAACAAGGAAAAAGGGGCGATACACGTTGTTGGTTATTTTTGGATTATGGTTTGCGTTTGCACTCAATTCACTCTTTAGTACGTCTGACTCTCTCCAAGAAACATTGCTACGTCCCGACTCGATAAACATACTCATCTTCACCCTCTTTCCGCTCATCATGTTTATATACACACTGTTCGCACTCGCCAATCCCACAAAATCCAATCCTTTAGACAGACCTCTTTGGGGGATGAAACAAACGCCCGAGGGCAACGTAGACGAAAGTATTACGAAACACAAAGGGACTGTCATCTTTCTCGCAATTCTCTGCCTGAGTCCTATTATCTTTTTTGTGGCTTACGTGATTTTCAATACGCTGACGAAATAAGCCTACTTCTTTTTCTCGGAAACGATTTCGCCGTCGCGGAGAGAGATGATGCGGCCGGCGGCACGCGCGTATTCTTCTTCGTGCGTCACCATCACGATGGTCTGCCCACTTTTGTGAAGATCGAGAAATGCATCGAGTACGGTGCGGGAATTTTCGGAGTCGAGGTTCGCAGTGGGCTCGTCGGCAAAGACAATGCGCGGCTCGTGAGCAATGGCGCGTGCGATGGAAACTCGCTGTTGCTGCCCGCCGGAAAGCTGGCTCGGGAGGTTCGCCATTTTGTTGTCGAGCCCCACGCGGACGAGTGCTTGCTGTGCTTTGTGGAGCGCGATGCTTCTCGAAAGCCCCTGCATGAGCATCGGGAGTGCTACATTTTCTACCGCCGAGAGCTCGGGGAGAAGTGCGTAGTCTTGAAACACATACCCCATGCGGTGCAGACGAAGTGCGGTTTTTTCAGACTCGGAAAGCTCGGAGGTTTTTGCGCCGTCAAACAAAATTTCACCGGATGTCGGCTTGTCGAGGAGAGAAAGATGATAGAGGAGAGTGGACTTCCCCGCGCCCGAAGGCCCGATGATAGCGACAAACTCCCCGTCTGCGATTTCCACATCGAGGCTTTTGAGGACAGTGAGTCGAAGCTCGCCCTCTCCAAAACTTTTTACTAATTTTTCTGCTTTGATCATGTTCCTAGAAAATATTTATCGTCCCAAGATGGCATCGAGGGTATTTCTCCGCACGATGAGCCTCGCGGGAATGAAGCCCGCAAAAAGCGTCACGACGAGGAGGATTGCCACTCGAATGGCCGCGCCCTCGGGAGTCGCCACCAAGATACCGTCGGAAAATGGGAAATCGATAGGGTGGGCGTCAAAATAGGGTTTCAAAAATCCGAAAGTCAGGAGCACTCCGATAATGGAACCCATAATACCGTAAAACATTGCCTGGAAAAGATACGAGAATTGGATGGCCGCCGGGCTGATGCCGATGCCTTTCATGATGCCGATGAATTTTCGTTTCGTGACCGCATTGATGAAGATGACGATGAAGATGGTGATAGACGCCACGACGAGCGCAATGGAAGAAAGTGCGTTGCCGAGAATTCCGAAGGTTTGCTCAATCTGTCGCAGGAAAGAAGGGAGCGCATCGGTGGATGTTTGTATAAGCGCCGCGTTGGAGCCGTTGAAATCTACGAGCTGTGCCACGAGCGTAGGCGCATAGGCCGGATCAGTACGCACTGCTATCTCTTGATACTGCTCTTGGTTTACTGGGATGAGGCGTTTGAGCTCGTTGTCGTTCAAAAAGAAGCGAGTTGAGATTTGATCGACTTTACTCTTCACAATACCGCGCACAATAAAATCTTTTTTGATAGTCGGACCGTCCTTGCGCGCAATATTTACCCGCACCCGGCTTCCCACATCGACATCTTTGAGCAGGTCGAGGCCTGGGATGTTGGCATCGGCAAAAGAAGAATACTTTTTGATCATGTTTGCCCCGATGAGAATATACCCATCTTCGTCAGGGTTGAGATTTTCGCCGTATTTCAAAAATTCAGAGAAGCCCGTCACCGCTTCTTCTTTTTCTGTGTCGATACCCACGAGCTGTGCCGCGATACGATTTGGGCGTTCATTTTTTGTCGGGAGATCGTCGAGGGTGCCCAATATTTGTGCACCCACTGCATGTCGGGGAGAAATAGCTGTGACATTCGGATCATTTTCCAAGTACGAAATGAGAGCGGGAGAATTTTCTATATAGTCGCGACCGGAAGCGGGGGTAATGATGACATCACCGGAATAACTCTCACGGAATTGTTGAAACGAGCCCGCGATAAGCCCCACCAAAAGCCCCGACACGACGACGAGGTTGAGGAAAGTGAGCACCATAATAAACACAATGAGAGCCGTGGTACCCTTACCCGCGTGCCGTATCTGACGTATGGCGAGAAACCAGCCTACACGAACAGCGTTGAAATATTTAACAAAAAGTGATTGACGCATGTACCCCAATTGTCTTCGTTTTTGAACGAAAAAGCAAGCGGGGGGTCGAGAATTTAGTGAGGC
>CALMXW010000004.1 GCA_937871115.1 uncultured bacterium | reverse complement strand
CCATCCCAAAAGGGCGAGCCACCAGCTTCATCGATGATCCATATCAACGCCGAACATAATCATCCCGAAAAATAGTATGAGCAACAATCACATAATGCGCGAAGCGATTTTAAATTTCGCCAAGCAGTTTGAATTCGAACCGGAAATTCAGAATGAAGAAAAACTTACCCGAAGCGATCACGTCATCCTCGCCGGGATGGGTGGCTCGCATCTCGCGGGCGACATCCTTCGCACCGCCACACTCCCGTGCCGCATTTCCATACACCAAGACTACGGACTTCCGCCCGGAATACCTGAGAAAGAGCTCCGCGAAAGTCTCGTGCTCGCCAACTCATACTCTGGAAATACCGAGGAGACACTCGATGCATTTGAGACCGCGCACAATAAAGAACTCTCAGTCGCCGTTATTGCCACAGGAGGGAAGCTCCTCGAAAAAGCACGGGCGGCGGGCGTGCCATTTATCCAGGCACCAGACGCCGGCATCCAGCCACGCGCGGCACTCGGTTTTAATTTCCGCGCCGTGGCAAAAATGTTGGGCCTCGAAAATATTATTCGCGAAACACGTGAGCTCGCTGACACACTCAAGCCAGCAGAGTGGGAGCATCGCGGGCAAAATCTCGCCGAGAAACTCGCCGGCAAAGTGCCCGTCATTTACGCATCGCAGAAAAATTATGCCGTTGCGTACAATTGGAAAATCAAACTTAACGAAACCGGAAAAATTCCCGCATTCTACAACCTCCTTCCCGAGCTCAACCACAACGAGATGAACGGCTTCGATGCACCGTACGCACAAGAACTCTCGAAGAATTTTTATTTCATCTTCCTCACAGACAGCACCGACCATCCGCAGGTAACGAAGCGCATGGGAGTCGTCGAGAAGCTGTACACCGAGCGAGGTTTTACTGTCGAAAAAGTAGCCCTCGAGGGAAAGAACCATTGGGAAAAAGTTTTCTCTTCACTCTTACTCGCCGATTGGACAGCATACTCTCTCGCAGAAAGTCACAGCCTTGAGGCAAACGATGTGCCCATGATTGAAGAATTCAAAAAACTTATCCGCGCATAAACAAAACCATGCACCTCCTCTTTGATATCGGAAAAACAAAAATACGCCTCGCCGGAACGAAAGATATGGTTTCTTTCAGCGAGCCGAAAATTTTCGACACACCGACCGGCTACGAAGACTTGATGACCCTTCTCCATCATGCTGGAAAAGAGATTGCGGGAGAGGAGCAAATAGAAGGAGCCGCCGGAGGTATTGGAGCGCCGTTCAACAAGCAAGACGGCACACTCTACGCCATTCGCAACTTCCCTGGCTGGGAGGGGAAACCTGTGCGAGAAGACCTCTCAAGGGCCTTTGGAGCCGAGGTACGCCTCGAAAACGACTCAGCTGTCGTGGGCCTCGGGGAAGCGGCGCATGGAGCCGGAAAAGGCTACCCCGTGATGACCTACATCACTATCTCCACCGGAGTGGGCGGCGTGCGGATTGTGGACGGAAGAATAGACCGGGCTGTAGAAGGGTTTGAGCCGGGATGGTCTGTGCTCGCTCTCGACCCATCAAGCGAAAAGAAATACGCGGCAGATTTCCTGGGTGGCAGAGCGATGGAACACGAAACGGGTAAGAAGCCGTTTGAAACCACCGACCCGGGAGTGTGGGAAGAAAAAGCCCGCATCCTCGCACACCTCCTCAACAACGTCGCCGTCTTCTGGTCTCCCGACGCCATCGTCGTAGGCGGATCGATGATGAAAGAAATCGGTATCCACCTCGACCGAGCGGAATTCTATTTGAAAGATATTCTCAAAATTTTCCCAAATCCACCCGTTCTCAAAAAAGCAGAGCTCGGCGACATCGGTGGTATCTGGGGAGCGATGGAGCTTGCAAAAAAATAATTACAATAGGATACTCGCGCCAAGTATCTACTCTATTGGCGAGGCATATTTTTTCATGTTAGGATACTTTTATGGAACCCACGAAAACCATTACCGATATTGATGACCTCTTTTCCCGCGGGGTCGGGGAGTTTGTCGACCCTGATGGAAAGTTTAAAGAGAAACTCCGCAAGAAGATGGAGGGCACGTATGAAGGCGATATCATCATCAAATTTGGTGTCGACCCGACCCGCCCGGATATCCACCTCGGACATGCGGTAATTTTCCGTCGCCTCCGCCAGCTCCAAGACCTCGGGTGCAAGATTGTATTTCTCGTGGGCGATTTTACCGTACAGATCGGCGACCCGACGGGGAAAAGCCAGATCCGCCCGGAGGTTTCGCAAGAAGATGCCGACAACAACATCAAAACCTACCTCGACCAGGTGGGAAAAATACTCAACACCGACCCGAAGGTTTTTTCTTGGATTCGAAATTCTGATTGGTACTACGGCGTGACTGACCTCGAAGCAAAAGATGGTATCAAGGTGTGGCTCGAAAATCGCCTCATCAATCCACGTTCATTCGCCGGCAAAGCGATCCTCTACGAGAACACTCGTATGCAGAAA
>CALMXW010000003.1 GCA_937871115.1 uncultured bacterium | reverse complement strand
ATTCTCCGACAAACCAGTGGATCGGTGTCATCAACGCAGCGGCGAGATTATCGCCAGCGTGACCGAGAAGACCGAGTGGTCCAGAGCTCGAGGCCGAGTCGGAACCTCTTTTTTCCATTTCTCGCGGAGGACGCGGGGCGCCAGCAGGAAGGGGTGGCATCATGCGGAAGCCGTCTTTATTTTCCCCCGTCTGCCCTGTTTGCATTTCTACACGTTTTACTTGTTGCATCTTTTCAATGCAGGCGCGAATCTTCATGCTTATTTCTGATGTCATCTCTGTGGTAGAAGCTTTTCCATCTGACGTATTACCGAGGGCCTCTTTCACGCACTGTGCTATTTCTGGCGGCATATTTTGAGTGCTTGGCATCACATCGCCCGGTCTGCGTGGCGATGAAGTGCCGTGATTTTCATCATTGCCCTCACCTGGTTTCTGCATCATGGGGCGAATCATATTTCTTTCTGGATTACCTGCTGTTGAAGAAGCGTTTTTCAACATCTCCCCAGCTCGCGGAGCAAATCCCATTTTCTTTGCAAACTCCACGCACTCTTGCATGTGAGCTTTGTCCTGGCAATATTTCTCGCACTCTTCTTTTGATTTGCAACCTCCGGGAGTCTCCCCGTTGGCGGCAAAAGTGGCGAGCTTCAACATGCGGTCTTCAGTAGAGCTGGCATTTGGCCCCTCTGTGCCATTGCGTTTATTGAGCTCGGCAAGTCCAGCTTTCTTTGCAAAATCCATACATTCTTTTGCATGGTCAAAGTTCTGGCAGTACTGCTGACAAGTTTCTTGGGAAGTACAGCCACCAGGCATAGTGCCACCCGTTTTCAAAAATGACTGAATTTTTTCTCCGCGTTTGAATTCCTCGCCTTTCAAGCCGTTTTTCTGAGCAAAACTCATACATTCGTCGAGGTGGGTGACATCTGAACAATATTCCTTACAAGATTGCGGAGAAGTACAGCCTCCCGGGCCATTTTTCTGGCTTATTTGCTTTGCGAATTTTCCCGCTCGGTCTGCCTCGTCGGTAGTCATAAGCTTGTGCTTCTTTGCAAAATCAATACAGGCCGCCATGTTTGCGGTCTGTTCACAATACTGACGACAATTCTCCTTACTCGTACAGCCACCGAGCTCAGGAATAGGAAATGTGATACTGCTTACGGGAGGAGTGCTGGAAGAGGTGTTTTCTGTGTCGGTTGTTTGTGCGGATGCGGAGACAAAAGACAAAGCGACCACAACAGCTATGGTCGAAAAGATACCTGCGAGAATATTTTTTTGCATCTGCTCCGATTTCCCGTGTTTTTTCGGTTTTAGATATGAAATCATAGAAATAAAATTACTGAAACGGATTTTTATAAGTGTCTCCAATCGGATTTGCTGATGTCGGGGATGACTCAGGTATCTGATCTTTAACGGGGTTTGAAGCACTGCTCTCAGGAGAGGTGTTTGCCGCCTGTTGCCCTTCCTCCACGGGGGAAGTAGCCATAAACATCTGATAAGCGACGGCACACAAAAACGCGATGATGACTAATAATGCGACAATAATAACGACTCTTTTTGCACTGTGCCCAGTTGTTCCGACAGTTGCCGGAGGAGGGATTGGTGTAGTGGTGTTTTCCATAATGCACTCATTATAATACGCAGCTGGAAAAAAGCTTTGTCCAAGTTATCCACAATATTAGAGCGAGACCACACATGGTTGGGCTATAATGAGAAAGATTACGAGTTCTTGAAGCTTGAAGAAAGAAGAGGCACCCTTGTTATTAATAATTTATAAATCGCATCGTAATATATGTATCAGTGCACAAAGAAGTGTATCGGAATGATGGAGAACTACCGAGATATCGGCACACTCGTCCTTCGTGTCATCCTCGGCCTTATTCTCACCATGCATGGTTGGATTAAGATTACCGCCATGGGAGGAATTCCTGGCGTTACCGGCTTCCTCACTATGCTCGGCTTCCCTCTGCCAAGTGTTTTTGCCGTCATACTCATCGCCGTAGAATTTATCGGAGGTATCGCCCTCATCCTCGGGCTCTTTACTCACATGATGGCCAAGCTTGCCATGATCGTCGCCCTCGTGGCATTCTTCACTGTTCACATGAGCAAAGGATTCTTGATCCAGGGTGGTGGCTACGAGTTTATCATCCTTATCTTCGCAGCTTCCTTCTCCCTCATGTTCTCTGGAGCTGGGAAATATTCTCTCGACCATCTCTGGTGCGGAAAAATGACTGGCCTTTGCATGTGTGGCCACTGTAGCGGATGCAAGACCTGTGTAGACAAGATACGACCAGGCACCCAGACCCCTCCGCCGATGCAAAATATGTAAGAATAAGAGATTAAAACCCCGCGAAATCCGTGGGGTTTTAAATTTGACGACCCTTGAGAAAAGTAGGGATTTGGGCTATAGTGGATACGAGCGAATTTGTCGCTTTCCCCTCTCGTCGTTCAATGGATAGGACGCAAGCTTGCGGAGCTTGCAATGTAGGTTCGATTCCTACCGAGAGGACCAAAAAAGAACCGCCCCCAGAAACATCTAGGGGCGTGGTGAGTGTGTCGTTGCTTATTTTTTATTTGGTACTGGAACGAGGACTGGTTGTCCCCTGAAGCTTTTTAACCAAACTTCCAGCCTGCTTTCGCATGGCGGAAGGGGGTCGCATGCATGCAGATAGTACATAAGGGTAAGGACGACCATGAAGACCGTGTCATACCCCCACTCAAAGATCTGGAGTACCATCACAAACAAAAGCACCGTAACACGTAGCAGAAAGACGAAAGTATGTAACTTTTCCGGGTTTGCCACACCTTTACTCATACGATCAAAGGATCTCTTTTCTTCAGTACGCCACGTGAGGAAGAAGTATACACTGAAGAGAACGACGAGAAAGGTCCCTGGGTTTCTTCCGTGAACCATATTCATGAGAACCCCCTTCTCTCCGATCATGGTTGGGGGTAATAGACCAAAATATGCCCCCACTGCCAACGACACAAGCAGAAAATTTGCGAGGCCGAAAAAAAAGTAGTTTGTCCAGCCGACGAGTCTCTGCACCCTGTGGCATCCCCCCTCGATGAGGGAGATCAAAAAACCGTCAATTCTTCTAAACATGACCTTCTCCGAGAAGATGTTTAATTGGGAAGTTCCGTACTCATTAAAGCATTTTATACAAAATTTGTCAACATATTTTATACATTACCAACTCGACTATAACACTTTCTGACTCGGCGAATTCCTTTAGGAGTCCGAGTCTTTTTCTACACCCGAAGCCCTTTGCCGGTCTTAAAGAGATGGAGATTTATCCAGAGCGCGGCCACCGTCATCACGAGGAGGGTGTTGAAGCTTGCCCACACGGGAACATCTGAGATGCCGAGAAAGCCGTATCGGAAGCCATTGACCATGTAAAGAATGGGGTTGAGCTTTGACACCATCTGCCAAAATGGCGAGAGAAGCGAAATGGAGTAAAACACTCCGCCAAGATACGTGAGAGGCGTGAGCACGAAGACCGGGATGATGGAAATGCCGTCAAAACTTTTCGCAAACACACCGTTGATGAGCCCCACAAGTGAGAAGAGGATGGAAGTCATCAGGACAAAAGCGAAGATGATTCCGAGATGCGCGACCGGAAGGTGGGTAAAGAAGAGAGAGATGGCGAGCACTATCGCTCCTACGAGAATCCCACGCAGAGTACCTCCTGTCACAAAGCCCGCGATGACCACCCACGGTGGTGTGGGCGAGACGAGGAGCTCTTCGAGGTTGCGCTGAAACTTTGCACCATAGAAAGACGAGACGACGTTTGAGAAAGCGTTGGTGATGACCGCCATCATGATGAGGCCAGGGACAATGAATTGCATGTAGGAGAATCCACCCATGTCGCCGATGCGAGAGCCAATGAATGTGCCGAAGATAAGATAATACAGTGTCGTGGTAATAGCGCTCGGGAGAAGCGTCTGCGACCACACGCGGAGAAACCGCACGACTTCTTTTCGTACGATGGTTTTATATGCGGTCCAAAGTTGTGATGGGTTCATGATTTTTTCGTTAACGAGACAAACAATTCCTCGAGCCGGTTGGTGGAATTGCGCATCGAAAGTGCGGTAACTCCAGCACGGTCGAGAGCACGTACTGCGTCATTCACGCTCTGGCCCTTGCCCACGTGCATCTCAAGTGTGACTTCATCGAGCTTTTTCGGAGCGAAGTTCCAAAGCAAAGCGAGGGCATCGTTGGTGAGAGGCGCGGCGAGGTCAAACACAAACGGCTGTATCGAAAGTTTTCCGAGAAGCTCCTTGAGCGACCCCTGCTCGATGATTTCACCGTGATCGATGATGGCGAGATTTTTGGAGAGCTTTTCTGCCTCCTCGAGATAGTGTGTCGTGAGGATAATCGTCACGCCCTTTTGGTTGAGCTCGGTGAGAAAATCCCACATGCCACGCCGAAGCTCCACGTCTACTCCCGCCGTCGGCTCGTCCAAGATGAGCATCTCTGGCTCATGCACCAGGCCGCGAGCAATCATGAGCCGGCGCTTCATTCCACCAGAAAGTGCACGTGCTGGTTCCCCACGCTTTTCCCACAGCCCGAGAGCACGCAGATATTTTTCTGCATTCGTGTGTGCGACTGATCGAGGGATGCCGTAATACCCTGCCTGCGTGACTACGATATCAAAAACTTTTTCAAAGATATTGAAATTCATCTCTTGTGGCACGACGCCCACCTGGAGTTTGCTCCGGTCTCGGTCAGTATCGATATCAAAACCCGCGATAGAAACCTTGCCGGAAGTTTTGTTTACCAGGCCGGAAGTGAC
>CALMXW010000002.1 GCA_937871115.1 uncultured bacterium | reverse complement strand
TTCCGATCTCGCGAGCTCGACACCCCCGAAATCCATGGGTACAAGCCCGATCTCGGTTACCGGGTCTACACCGACAAAGCCATCGCTAAAAATGGTTTTGATTCTCCCGAATTTCGTCAAAAATTTCGTCTCCTCCGCGACTATTCTAAGGGAATGTTATTGACCGAAGAGGAATTTATTTCTATCCATCTTCCCCGCGAAAACCGCTGGACTGAACTAAGAGAACCCCTCCCCGCCGGAGTCTTCGTCGTGGCCTTTCTCGATGTCGCTTCCATCAACGACTTCTCCGTCCTCAAAATTGCCTCCGTGGACACCCGCGATGTAATCCTCAATGATTTTTCCGCACCCCAAAAACCGAAAATCATTATCCGCTTCGAGAAAACCTACGGCCATGCCAAATATGAAGATCAATTCTTCGAGATGAAATCCGATCTGGCAAGTTTTCCCATTCTCAAAAAATATTCCTGCATCGGCATTGACACCACCGGAGATCGCGGAGATATGCAAGCCTACTTTGAAAAAGATGGCTGGCAAGTCATCCCCATCGTCTTCACCGCCGGCAAGAAAACCACCAAAACCGATGACCGCACCGGCGAAGTCACCGCAGGATCAAAATATACCTTCTGCAATGACTACAAAGAACAACTCTCCAGTAAAAGATTCTTCGTAGCCGCCGATGAGCCATACATGGGCTCCTTAGATTTCTACAGAGCACTCGGACAAGCGCTTCCCCAAGACCACCCCATCCTCCCCGTCTCACAGGAACACAAAGACTATAAGTATCAGGCCACCAACTGCATTGTCAAAAAAATCTCCGACGGCCTCATCAACATCATCTCCGATCCGGGAAATAAATTTGCCCACGATGACAAAATCACTGCTGATCTTGGAATAACCCACTTAGCTCTCTACTACAAACCCATGAACTACAATCTCTTGGGCTCCACCAAAGACCGCCGCTCCACTGCCGACCTCAAACCCGAATCCCTCCGCTCCGCCTTCGCATCACTGCAAAGAATCTTCTCCTAATTCCTAATCCTCAATTCCTCAAATCCTCATCCCTTCTTGACCTCTCCCCTCGGCTTCCCCATCACTGACAAACTCTATACCCGATACGGCGGCTTTGCTGAGCATCCCAGTAAAGTTTTAGCTCAAAAGGGTTTAGCCTATCTCGAAACCATCGAGGCCGATACCCATGTCAAGGCTTGTCTGGAAACACGGGCTAA
>CALMXW010000001.1 GCA_937871115.1 uncultured bacterium | reverse complement strand
AATCATCGGTTTTGATCGTCCGCGTCTCGTGAGGGCACTCGGTGTGGGCTAGCCATACCTTGCCCCTGTAGTTCAATGGATAGAACAGATCCGTCCTAAGGATTAGATGCAGGTTCGATTCCTGCTGGGGGCATATCATTCGTACGCTTTCTTTTTATCAACAAATTTGCTAACATTTTGAACATGGACGGGGAAAACAATACGAAAGGGGAGGAGAGGGAGATGCTTGAGAACTTGATGGCATTGACGCAAGAGAATAACAAGATGCTGCACGGGCTTTATCGCTCTATGCAGTGGTCGCGAGCTCTACGCATCGTCTACATTCTTGTCATCTTGAGCATCATGTTTGGTACGTATTACTACATACAACCTTACGTGGGAGATCTTGTAGATGCCTACCTTGGGACGCAAAACCTCCTTCACTCCTTGCCTACCGAAGTTTCCCGTTAGGTTTGAAGGAGATGCCGAGATAGCTCCACCAGAGGCGGACAAGTGTCTTGGTAGTTGTTGAGTAAAAGTAGCTATAAAATTGTCATGCCGAGATAGCTCAGTTGGTAGAGCACGTCCCTGAAGAGGATGGGGTCGGCGGTTCGAGCCCGCCTCTCGGCACCACTTGCCATAATTCTTATTTCCTGTATATTAGACATCATGTTAACTCTTGCTGCACAAAAACGAGACGTAAAAGAAAGCATAAAGGGGCTTCGCCAAGGCGGATTTCTCCCGGTGGTTTACTATGGACCAAAAACATCATCGACATCAGTAGCTGTCAAATCCACCGAATTTTTGAAGGTATGGAAGGAAGCCGGTGAGTCAGCCATGGTGGAGCTCGAGGCTCCAGAAGGTAAGATTGAAGCCCTTATTTACGATGTAACTTTTGACCCGGTCACGCACGCCCCTGTCCACGCAGATTTCTATGTTCCTGAAAAGGGAAAGAAGGTTACTGTTGCTATTCCTCTCGAATTTATTGGTGTATCTCCTGCAGTAAAAGACTTTGGTGGACTTTTGGTAAAGGTTTTGCACGAGATTGAAGTAGAAGCACTTCCAAAAGACTTACCACACGTTATTACAGTGGATATCTCAGCTCTTAAAGATTTCGAAAGCCAAATCGCCGTGAAAGATCTCGCTTTGCCTGAGGGTGTTATCGCTACTGCCGACGAAGAAGACATGGTGGCTGCCATCTCAGAAGCCCAGGAAGAAAAAGAAATTGCTCCAAGCCAAGATCTCTCATCTATTGAAGTAGTAGAGAAGAAGGGAAAGAAAGAAGAAGCAGAATAATAAGACAAAAAGAGGGGGAAAGTAAGATCTCCTCCTCTTTTTTCGTCTTGTATCATGCCAGGTATAATATGGTATACTTCATACTATGTTCATGAAAAAAAATATTTTTTTGCTTAGTGCCCCATCACTCACTGCATTTTTTGTGTGGTCTCTGTTGCCTTTCTTTGCAATCGCTCAGACAGGCTCAACCCCCGCCCCAGGAGACGCACAAGTAGAAGCCCGAAAAGCACAACTCCAGGCACAACTCACTGAGCTAGAAAAAGAAATTTCAAACCAAAACTCCCTGCTTCAAAACAAGCAGAAGGAATCAGTTTCTCTTGAGCGTGACATTTCTATTATCAGTACTCAAATCCAAAAAGCTCAGCTCTCCATCAAGGCTCGCGATATTGCCCTCGCAAATCTCAATGATGATATTGGCGAAAAACAAAACACTATAGGCTCCCTTACTGAAAAAATTGACCGCGAAAAAGAAGCGCTTGCCCAGCTCCTCCGCAAAACAGACCAAGTGGACGGTCACTCTTTTGCAGAGGTTTTGCTCGCGCATGAAAATATCTCAGATTTTTTCCTCGACGTTGACTCGTTTGCTTCCGTAAACGGAGCACTCGAAGTCTCTCTTGCTGCCATTAGTGACGCAAAGAAGCAGACCGAAGAAGAGAAGCAGGCTCTTTTGGAAAAAGAGCAAGAAGAAGCTCAGCTCAAAAAAGCCCAACTCCTTGAAAAACAGCGTATCGAACAAAACAAGAGTGAAAAAAATAAGATACTGAGTGTTACAAAAGGGCAAGAAAAAGAGTATCAAAAAGTCATAAAAGAAAAGGAGAAAACAGCTGCCCAGATTCGCGCGGCACTCTTTGATCTTTCTGGTGCGAAGGCGATATCGTTTGGAAAGGCACTTGACTACGCAAATGTGGTGGCGCAGAAAACCGGTGTGCGTCCGGCATTCCTTTTGGGAATTGTGACCGAAGAATCAAACTTGGGTGAAAATGTCGGCACCGGAAACTGGAAGACAGACATGCACCCGACGCGCGATGTCCCTATTTTTCAACAAATCACTTCAAAGCTAGGATTTGATCCTGACAAGATGCCCGTTTCAAAAAAAGCCTGGTACGGCTGGGGTGGTGCCATGGGGCCTGCACAATTTATTCCGTCTACTTGGGTACTGTACGAAGATCGTATTGCTGCACTTACTGGACACGCGGTACCAAACCCGTGGGATCCGCAGGATGCCTTCATGGCTGCTGGACTTCTCCTTTCCGACAGTGGTGCTGCTTCTCAGACAGCTAAGGGAGAACATGACGCTGCTATGTGTTATCTCGCAGGATGTGGAAATAAAAACAAACCATCTCTCCAATTCTACGCAGAAGATGTGGCTGACCTCGCTGCAAAATACCAGAGCCAGATCGATATCTTGAGCCGATAGAGCGGCCTCATCTGGGTACTTGCACAGAAATTCATCTTGTTGTAGGATGTTGATACTATGAAAGCAGATATCCACCCAAAGTACTATATGAACACAAAGGCCAGCTGCGTATGCGGAGCCGAGTATGACGTGGCGTCCAACGAGCCGACCATCCGTCTCGATATCTGCAGCAACTGCCACCCGTTCTTTACGGGCAATACAAAGATTCTCGACATCGCTGGCCGCGTGGAGCGATTTGAAGCTCGCCGAAAAGCTACCTCCAAAAAGGGGAAGTAAATGACTCTCGAAGAGTACAAACAAAATTACAAAACCCGCTATCTCGCTGAAGAATACGAGCGGCTTTTGCGTGAGGAAGAAGATTTGAAAAATCTCCTCGCTTCGGATGATGGGATGAAAGATCTCGCCGAAGAAGATTTGAAAAACCTCGCTCTCCAAAAAGACACCATTTGGAAACAAATGGAAGATACTCTTTCTGGTTCTGGCGCAAAAGACAACGGAGGTGACGGAAACTCTCACGAAGTGGTGCTCGAGGTGCGAGCTGGTGCCGGCGGAGAAGAAGCCGCACTCTTCGCAGCAGATCTCGCTTCCATGTACGAAAAATATGCTGCAAAGCGCGGGTGGGACTGGAAGCGACTGGACGAATCGCTCTCACCGCTCGGCGGATACAAAGAAGGCGTTTTTGAAATTCGCGGAAAAGATGCCTACGACGATCTCAAGTACGAAATGGGTGTGCACCGCATCCAACGGATTCCCGGCACAGAAAAATCTGGACGTATTCACACTTCTACCGCATCAGTAGTCGTCTTGCCTATTCGCGAACACGAAGAAGTGGCGATCAACCCCGCAGATATCGAAATGGAATTCTCTCGCTCTGGTGGCGCCGGCGGTCAAAATGTTAACAAAGTGGAAACTGCTGTGCGTGTCCTCCACAAGCCGACGGGTCTCGTGGTGCGCTGTACGAGTGAAAGAAGCCAGCTCAAAAACCGCGAAAAAGCTCTCGCTCTCCTTGCGGCAAAACTTCGAATTATGAAAGAGGAAGAGGATGCAAAAAATTCTTCCCTTGAACGTCGCGAGCAAATCGGCACAGGTGACCGCTCAGAAAAAATTCGCACGTACAACGTTCTCCAAGACCGCATCACCGACCACCGGATTAAAAAATCGTGGCACAACATAGAAAAGATTTTTCTCGGTGGGCTCGAGCCTATTATTGAAGCGATGAAAAACCAAACTTCTACTTCAGAGGGAGAAGATTTAGATTCAGCAGAAGACTCCGACGAATAATTTACTCTCTTGTTGGGGATAACGTTTTTAAGAAGTTCTTTTGCGTAGTATACTGTTGTATATGCTTCTCAAAAAACGCGAACTCCTCGAGCGTGCCAATCTTTTTAATGCTGACGTACCGGACGCGTCTTCGTCTTCCTCTGTTCCCCCAACCGACTTTCCAGGCGCGACGAGTCAAGCTGATGCACCAGAGCCTCCCGTACAGGAGAGGACATCTCCACCGGGCGACTTCATTCAACCAGCACCACGCCCGGCTCCCGTACCTGAAGACTTTCCAGAGAACGAAGCCGACCAGGCAGACAGTAGCGTGACTTCAACACGGGAAAGTCTCGAGACAACAGAAGCGGAAAAAGGGATGACTCCGGCCGCGTGGCTCAACCAGGTGTTCACCGAAGCGATGCGTCTCGATGCCTCGGACATTCACATTGTTCCGGAAAAAGATTATCTCTCCGTCCGCTTTCGTCTCAATGGACTTATTCACGAGGTCGCACAGTGGGGGATTGAATTTCATGATACGGTCCTCTCGCGTATTAAGGTTATCTCCGGTATGCAGGTGGTGGAAAAAAATATCCCGCAAGACGGCCACCTTGAGCTTCTTCTGGAAGGAATGCCGAAGAAAAACGCAGAGGGCGAGCTCCAACGCAGCTTCATGGATCTCAACTTCCGTGTTTCAACAATGCCTACCATTAACGGTGAGGTGGCGGTGCTTCGTGCGCTCAACAAAGAGCAAGGTTTGCTTTCTCTGGAGAGCGTTGGATTTTCAGACAAGACATTGCTCTCAGTTAAAAAGATTCTTCGTAGAGGTCATGGGGTTTTCCTCGTCACGGGCCACAGCGGCTCGGGTAAAACCACCACGTTGTATTCTATTTTGAATTACCTCAACGACAAAGATAAAGCGATCGTGACCCTCGAAGACCCGGTCGAGTACCACCTTCCAAATGTGCGCCAGTCGCAGGTGAGCCCACAATTCGGACTTTCGTTTAATGCCGGACTCAAAGCTATCTTGCGCCAAGACCCGGACATGATCATGATCGGTGAAATCCGTGACGAAGAGACCGCAGAGACCGCTATGCGCCTCGCTCTCGTGGGCCGCCTCGTCCTTACCACGCTCCACACCAACTCCATCAGCGGAGCACTGGTCCGTCTTTCCGAAATGGATATCGAGCGTTCCATCGTTTCGTCTGCCCTCGCGGGTGTGATGGCGGAACGCTTGGTGCGAAAGATTTGTGACAAATGCCGCGCTCCAGCCGAGCCGCCGTATGAGCTCCTCCGAATGTTTAATATCGAATGGACCGGCGAGCCTGTCTTTGCTGGTCGAGGGTGCGATGCCTGCCACCACACGGGCTTTATCGGGAGGACGGGAATCTTCGAGGTATTCGAAGTTACCGATGAATTTCGTAACCTAGTCATCGAGCAAGCACCGATGAGCAAACTCGACGAGTACATCCAAACTCACATGCCGGAAACGATTCGAAATGACGGCTTCTCAAAAGTCCGCCAGGGGATCACTACCCTCGAAGAGGTGATACAAGCAACGATATAAAAACCGTGTCTGCTTTTCAGATTAAAACCGAAACTTTCGAAGGCCCCCTCGACCTTCTCCTGACGCTCGTCGAGAAGCGAAAGTTTTTTATTAATGATATTTCTCTCGCAAAAGTTGCAGACGATTTCATCGCACACACAGAAGAGCTGAGCGATACTGCCCTTCACGAAATTACCAATTTTCTTTTCTTCTCTTCGACTCTTCTTCTCATTAAGTCGCGATCCCTACTCCCCTCGCTCCCGCTTACTTCCGAAGAAGAGGGGAACATCGAGGATCTCAAAAAACGTCTCAAGCTGTACGAGCGCATTCGCGAGCTCGCGGTGCATGTGGGCGCACAGTTTGGAAAGCGCATTATTTTTCCGCGCGGTGATAAAAAAGAAATCGTACCGGTGTTTTCGCCCGGAAGCGACGTAGCGCTCGGGAATATTTTTCTTTCCATGCAGAATGTGCTTGCGGGACTGCCAAAAAAAGAAGCCATGCCGAGAGTGAGTGTAAAAAAAATTGTCAGCCTTGAAGATATGATCGTGCGCCTGGTAGAGAGGATTAAAAAACATCTCAAGACGAGCTTCCATGAATTTTCTGGAAGGGGAGAGGCTGACAATAAAGAAAACAAAGTGACGATCATCGTGAGTTTCCTCGCCGTGCTTGAGCTCGTAAAACGGGGTGTCATTTCCGCAAACCAAGAAACGCATTTTGAAGATATAGAGATCGAAACACGCGAAATCACTGTGCCAGAATATTAGTTGTCGCCTGTAAATTTCTATGGTAGATTGAGGCTGGTTTTTTTTGACATAGCACAGGGTATATACAGATGAATGAAGTTACTCTCCCGCACTTAAGTGCTCCGGTTGATTGCAGTGTTCGACCCCAGGATGACTTTCATCAATGGGTAAACGGTGTTTGGTTTCGTGAAAATCCAATTCCCGCAGACAAGCCAGGGTGGGGATCCTTTATTTCCCTTCGTGATGAGTCGATCAGGAGAATCCAAGAGATAATCCTCTCCCTTACCCATCTTGAAGAGGGATCGCGTACCCAAGAGATGAGGTGTATTGCGGACTTCTATGCTTCCGGCATGGACGAGGAGCTTATCGAGTCGTTGGGAGCGGACCCTATTGTAAGCATGCTTTGGGCATTTGGTGGTTGCAATAATCCAAAGCGTCGTGCCATTGTCCTCAGAGACTTCCATTGGGGCAACTTGAATGCTTTATGGAGGGTCACTGTTGAGCCCGACATGAAAGACTCAAGTGTCCATATTCTTCACCTCGGACAGTCCGGACTCGGGCTTCCCGACAGAGAATACTATCTCGACCCGAATCCAAAGTACTGCGAGGTTCGCGAAAAATATGTGGCTCACATTGATGCCATGATGAGTCTCGCAGGACTTCCGGTTTTGCTTGGCCGAAGGATTCTTGATCTTGAAACGCAACTTGCCCAGGCATCAATGCCTACGGAAGATCTTCGTAATGGAGAAAAAGTCTACCACAAGATGACCCGAGAAGAACTTTCTGATTTAGTTCCAAACATGGACTGGGAGACTTACTTTTTTCTTTGGGGTGTCGAAGTCGAAAGTTGTATCGTGATGCAACCAGATTTCTTGAGGAAAGTGAATTCGCTTTTTGATGAATTTCCGAGTAATGTATGGGAGGCATATTTCCAGTGGCGTCTTTTAGATGGCGTCGCCCCATATCTATCAAAGGTGTTCGTTGAAGAAGATTTTTCCTTTCGAGGAAGGATTCTTTCCGGCGCAACGGAAATGATGTCCCGAGAAAAACGTGTAGCTACTGTGGTAGACAATGCTCTCGGGTGGGCGGTAGGTAGACTCTACGCAGAGAAATATTTCAGCGAGAGTGCGAGAGAAAAAATTCGCGAGATGGTTGATCTTGGAATCGGAGTCTTTCGCGACCGGATAGAAGAGCTTGATTGGATGGACGCCGAGACAAAAGCGGCAGCACGGAGAAAGCTCGAGTATTTCTCGGTAAACCTCGGTTACCCAGATAAGGAAAAGTGGCGTACATACACAAATCTTCAAATTTTTCCTGACGAATATCTGGGTAATGTCTTGAGGGCAAACTGTTTTGAGATGGAATATCAGTTTGCAAAACTCAATCAACCGGTCGACCGGGAAGAATGGGAGATGACCCCGCAAACAGTAAACGCCTGCTACTGCCCTCTTCGAAACAGCCTTACTTTCCCGCTCGCTATCATCCAGCCCCCCTTCTTCGATGAGTCTGGCCACCCGGCACTCTCTTGTGGAGCGATGCTGGCTATCATTTTTCACGAAATGACCCATCCCTTCGATGACAGTGGTTCTGCGCATGACGAATTTGGGAATCTGAAATTGTGGTGGACTGATACGAGCAAGGAAAACTTCACCGCACGGACAGAGGAGATGGTCCGTCAGTGGAACGAGGAGAAGATAGCTCTCGGAGATCCGAGCGGTCTGTCTGATGTAGAGTGGTTACCTATTAACGGGCAACTCACTTGTGGAGAAAATATTGCCGATCTCGGTGGTGTTTCCCTGGCGTACAAAGCTATGCAGGTATATTTCGAAAAGCATGGTCGGCCAGCAATGGAAGAAGGCGACCTTACCCCAGAGCAGTATTTTTTTATTGGATGGGCTCGTACGTGGGGTATGCAGTTTCGTGACGAATATTTGCGAAGACTTGTTGCGAGTGACTTCCATGCTCCGCCGAAGCTTCGTTGCAATGTTACCCTTTCTTATATTCCCGAATTCCACCAGGCCTTCGGGGTTCAGGAAGGAGACGGAATGTACCGCGCACCAGAGCAACGTCTAGAAATCTGGTAAGAAGTCTTGAGTGTTTGGTGCTACCCATCTATTTCGGGTAGCACTTTTTTGTTATACTACATTCATGCCACTCGACGCACTTATTGAATCAATACTTTTTTTCAAAGGCGAGCCGATGAAAGTTTCCAAGCTTGCATCTATTTTTGAAGTGGATGAAGACGCTGTTCAAAACGCACTACAAGAGCTTGATGCAAAACTTACGGACTCGCGCCGGGGGATTGTGCTCGTGCGCAAAGACGATGAAGTGACTCTCGGTACTGCGCCGGAAGCAGGCGAGCTCGTTGAAAAAATCACTAAAGAAGAGCTCTCGAAAGATCTCGGCAAGGCAGCACTGGAGACGCTTACTATCGTCCTCTATAAAGGCCCGATATCAAAACCCGAGGTGGATTATATTCGCGGAGTGAATTCGGGCTTTATTCTTCGCAATCTCCTTGTGCGCGGACTCGTAGAGCGCATACCGAGTCCCAAGAGTGAGCGCAGTTTCCTGTACCGCCCGTCTTTTGACTTGCTTTCGCATTTGGGCATCTCGCGCATTGAAGACTTGCCGGAATACGATACGTTTTATGAAAAAATAGAAGCCGCTCTTGAGGAAAGCGAAGAGAAATGATACAAGTGAACGATGAACACAAAAAACACTCTTACTTCCTGGGGGTTTGATCTCTCAGACCTCGACACCACCGCTTCTCCAGCAGAAGATTTTTTTCAGTATGCCGCAGGGGGCTGGCAGAAGAAAAATTCCATTCCGGCGACCGAGGCGCAGTGGGGAGCATTCGACCTTCTCCGGGAAGAAAATAGGACGAAACTTCATGCCATACTCGAAGAAGTACGCGCAGATAAAAAAGCGACGCAGGGAACTCACCGCGCTCTCCTTCGAGATTTTTATAATTCCGGCATGGACGAAGCCGGTCGTGAAAAAGCGGGAATAAAACCTCTCGCGCACGAGCTCAAACGTATCGAAAGTATTAAAAAATCTGCAGATGTTGTGCCGGCTATCGGGGCACTGCACAAAAGCGGCTTTGGTGTTTTGTGGGGAATGTCGGTAGAGCAAGATGAAAAGAAATCCGACCAGCATATCACCTATTTTTCTCAAGACGGGCTCTCTCTTCCGGATCGTGATTACTATCTGAAAGACGACACTGATTCAAAAAAGATTCGTGAGACATTTAAAAAGTACACTCTTGCTCTCTGGGCTCTTTTTGGGAAAGACAAAAAGACAGCAGAAAAGAATTTCGAGATTGTGATGCGCGTAGAGACACGACTCGCCAAAGCTTCGATGACTCGCGTCGAGCTCCGCGATGTGGAAAAGCAGTACAACAAGCGCACACTGAAAACACTGCAAAAAGAGACGCCGGAAATTTCATGGGGAGAATATTTCTCTGTAGTTGGGCTAAAGGGGAAAAAAGTCCCGAGTGAGTTTATCGTCCGTCAAGTAGATTTCCTCAAAGAGTCTTCCATGATGCTCAAAGAAATTCCTATGGAAGACTGGAAAATATATTTCTTGTGGCATGTTTTGGATGGTGCCGCACCTCTCCTCACCAAAGCATTTGTTCAGGCGAGTTTTGACTTCCATGTAAAGGCACTTACGGGGACGAAAGAGATGAAGCCCCTCTGGAAGCGCGTGCTCGGCATGACAGACGCTTGTCTCGGTGATGCTCTTGGAAAAGAATATGTGGCGCGACACTTCAGTCCCAAGGCAAGCAAAAAAATCAACGAACTTGTCGACAACCTTTTTGTTGTGTTTCGTGATCGCGTAAAAAAGCTCGACTGGATGAGCACGGCGACGAAGAAAAAAGCCCTCGCCAAACTCGCCCTCATGGCCCGCAAGCTCGGCTATCCGAAAAAGTGGAAGACCTACAAGGGGCTTGTGATTACTCCCGATTCATATTTTCGAAATATTCAGAGTGTTCATGATTTTGAGTTCAAAAGAATGCTCGCGAAGCTCGGGAAAAAGATTGATCGCAATGAATGGCACATGACCGCACCGACCGTGAATGCCTACTATCATCCAAATATGAACGAGATTGCTTTTCCTGCTGGCATCATGCAACCGCCATTCTTCGACCCTGATGCAGACGACGCACTCAACTACGGCGCCATTGGCTCTGTCATTGGGCACGAGATCACCCACGGCTTTGATGATGAGGGCTCGAAGTTTGACGGCAAGGGAAACTTCCATGAGTGGTGGACAAAAGAAGATCGAAAAAAATTTGAAGCAAAAACAAAAATTCTCGTGAAGCAGTACAACGGGTATGAAGTTGTCGATGGGATGCACATAAATGGTGAGCTGACTCTGGGTGAAAATATTGCCGACTTGGGCGGACTGGTAGTGGCGCTTGAGGCGTACAAGAAATCATTGAAAGGGAAGCCAGGAAAAATTCTTGATAATTTCACTCCCGAGCAAAGATTCTTTTTAGGATTTACGAGAAGTGAGCGCGACAACATCCGTCCGGAACTTGCAAAAAAGTATGTTATTGTCGACCCACACTCCCCATCGCGTTTCCGTGTCATCGGGCCGCTTGCCAACATGGAGGAATTCCACAAAGCCTTTGGTGTAAAGCCGGGGGACAAGATGTATCGTGGCCCGAAAGAGAGAGCTGAGATTTGGTAGAAGTTAGAAAAACATAAATAAAGAGCTAGTGTCAACCCCTTTTCACTTGTTTCTTTTTCCTGTATAGTGTTTTCATCTGTTTTCTACAGTGTTTTCTGT